>WLOZ01000132.1 GCA_009699025.1 Actinomycetota bacterium | reverse complement strand
TCGACCTCGGAGGTCTACGGCGACCCCGAGGTGCACCCCCAGACCGAGGAGTACGTCGGCAGCGTGAATCCCATCGGTCCGCGCGCCTGCTACGACGAGGGCAAGCGGTGCGCCGAGACGCTGTTCTTCGACTATCGCCGCCAGCATGACCTGGCCATCAAGGTGGTGCGTATCTTCAACACCTACGGTCCGCGGATGCAGCACGACGACGGCAGGGTGGTGTCAAACTTCGTGGTGAGCGCCCTCACCGGCCAACCGCTGAGTGTGTACGGCGAGGGCCAGCAGACCCGTTCCTTCTGCTACGTCGACGACCTAGTCGAGGGTCTCGTGCGCATGATGGAGACCGACCACGCGGTGACTGGTCCGATCAATCTTGGCAACCCGCAGGAGGTCACCGTCGCGGAGCTGGCCAGACTCACCATCGAGCTCACCAAGTCGTCCTCCACCGTCGCCCGACACCCCCTCCCCCCTGACGATCCACGTCGACGACAGCCCGACATCTCCAAGGCCCAGGAGGTCCTGGGCTGGAAACCAGAGATCGACCTCGCCTCGGGACTGCAGCGCACGATCGACTGGTTCGAGCGTGCGGGCAGTGCCAGTGCCACCTGAGTCGCGGCCACTACCCTCCATCGGGGTCGACCCTCTCGTCCAAGCCGAATCCGAGAGCCCACCCTCGGCCGCGCCGTCGGCGGGTCGAACAGTGCGCGACTTCACCCGACGCCTGATCATCACTGATGTGGCGATCGTGGCCGCAACGACCCTGACGGGCCTACTGCTGGCCCACGGCCCAGAGGCGTCGTTCGACGCACTCATGGCCACGATCGCGGGCGCGACCATCGCGCTGTGGCTCGTGATGCTGTGGGCGCTCGCCACACGCGACGTGACGGTGCTCGGGGTGGGTGCTGAGGAGTACCGCCGCATCTTCGTCACCGGCCTCATGGTGTTTGCGCTGCTCGCCACCGCGGGCTTCCTGCTCAACGTCGACACCTCCCGTACCACGCTCATCGCCACCGTTCCGACTGCGACGCTGGCGCTCATGCTCGGACGCAAGGTCAACCGCACCCGGCTTGGCGTGCGCGTGAAGCGCGGCTTCATCCTTCACCGAGTTTTGCTGCTCGCCTCGCCCGAACATGCCCACGCGGTGATCGCCCAACTCGAGCGTCAAGGATCAGCCGGATACCGGGTGCTCGAGACCGTGACGGTCACAGGAAATCCTCCGGAGCCGGAGTGGGTCGCCCGACTCGCCGCCACGTTGGGCGCCGACACGGCGGTGGTGGCTCTCGACACTCTCGCAGACCGCACCTGGACCAGCCGACTCCGCTGGGCGGTCGAGTCGCAGGGCTGCGCCTTGCTGCTCACCCCGAGCATGGCCGAACTGATCACTCCTCGGTCGCGAGTGGCTCCCGCCGAGGGGCTTCCCCTCGTCCGGGTTCTGAGCCCACGGCTATCGCGCCCTGCACGCGTGGCGAAACGGGCGCTCGACGTCGTCATCTCGCTAGTGCTGCTGCTGGTCTGCGCTGTTCCGATGCTGCTCATCGCGCTCTGGATCCGCCACGACAGCGCGGGACCTGCCGTCTTCCGGCAGCCCCGGGCAGGCCTCGACGGCCGAACGTTTCTCTGCTGGAAGTTCCGCACCATGAACGACGGCAGCGATGTGATGAGACCCCAGTTGCGCGAGGAAGCCGCCCTTGACGGGGCCATCTTCAAACTGGCCGATGACCCCCGGGTCACCCGAGTCGGCCGGCTGCTGCGGCGTTACTCCCTGGATGAACTCCCGCAACTGCTCATGGTGCTGGGCGGCGAGATGAGCTTGGTGGGTCCCCGACCGCACCCGCTCGACGATGTCGAGAGGTACGACGACACCGCGCGTAGACGCCTCACCGTGAAGCCTGGAATGACCGGCCTCTGGCAGGTGTCGGGCCGCTCGGACCTCGACTGGGACGAGGGAGTGCTGCTCGACCTGCACTACGTCGAGAACTGGTCACTTGCCCTCGATCTCGTTCTGCTGGCTCGCACGGCATCGGCTGTGCTGCGCGGCACCGGCTCGTACTAGCCGATGAGCCAGACACCGCCCGAGGGGTGCCGCGAACCGGTGCTGGTGATCGGCTTCAACCGCCCTGCCCTGATGCGTGCTCAGATCGACGCGTTGCGGATCGTTGCCCCACGCGAGCTCTACATCGCGGTAGATGGCCCGCGCCCTGAGGTGCCCGACGATCGGCAGGCCGTGGCCGAGTCGCGTGCCGTCGTGAACCTTGTCGACTGGGACTGCGTGGTGCAGACCCTGTTTCCCGCAGTCAATATCGGGCCGGGATCTGGGCCCTTCGGCGCCATTGATTGGTTTCTCGGCAACGTCGAGCGGGGCATTATTCTTGAGGACGACGTGGTGGCTTCCCCCCAGTTCTTCGCCTTTGCTAGCGAGATGCTCGATCGCTACGAGGACGATCATCGGGTCGCAGGCATCACCGGGATGAGCCTCGACCCGCCCGCGCAGCGCGAGGAGCTACGCACCAGCTACCGCTTCACGTCGGTACCGCAGGTGTGGGGCTGGGCCACGTGGGCACGCTCGTGGAAGGGCGTCACGCTCGACATCAGCGACCGGAAGCAGTGGCTCGACCTGGGGGATGTGAGCCGATCGCTGCACTGGCCGCTCCTACTCAGGGCCGTGATCACCAAGCGCATTCATGACACCGCGACCGGGAAGGTGCGCAACTGGGACGCCCAGTTCATGTCGCGAGGCCTGGCACGTGGCGCCATGTATGTGATGCCCGCACGCGCGCTCACCACCAACGTCGGCGTGTTCGACAAGCCCACCCACCCAGGGTACGAGCCTGCCTACCTACGTGCGATCGAACTGCTCGAGTGGCCGCTGAGCCACCCAGACATGGTCGGCGTCGACCCACTCTTCGACGTACCCATGCTGACCGTCGCCTTCGAGGCCACGCCCCGCGGGTATGCGGCCAAGGCCGCCCGCAAGATTCGTCACGCGCTGGGCCGCGACGGCTGATCAGCTCGTGGTGTGCTGTCGGCAAGCAGCCCGGTAGCACTCTTCAATGGACTCGACCCACCGCTCAGGCAGGAATCGTCGCAGGTACGACGAGCGCACACTGCTCCTCAGCGAGTCACCACAAGCGACCACGGAGCTCAAGACAGTGTCTAGGGGACTCGCGCCGTCCCACACCGCACCGGCACCCAAGGTCTCCACCAAGTCCGCCGGAGTACCACCAGCGCGGGCTACCACCGGTATCCCTGCCTCCAGTGCTTCGACGACAACTTGGGGCGCGCCTTCGACCCAGATGCTCGGAACCACAAGACCCGTGTACGAAGGCAGCAGCGCACGCAATTCCTCCCGCGGCAGTGAGCCGAGGAGGGTGACCGACGGCCCACTGATGAGCGACGCCTCAGGCCCCTCGCCCACGATGTCGAGCGGTACATTCACCGGCCACCACTCCACGAGTTGGCGAACTCCCTTCTCGGGGGTGAGTCGACCGGCGACTATCCACCTCGGTGAGAGCGGAGCCGGGAGCACGGTGGGCGTCACGTCAGTGACGAAGTTGGGGATCACGTCCATTGCCGCGCTCGGAACCCCATAGGACTCATAAACGGCGGCCTGACGATCGGCCAGCAGCACCAGGCGATCGGCTCGCGCAATCACTGCATCCTTCGCTGCACCCCCTCGATTTCGCACGGCGAGGGGCAGCGTCTTAACCCGGGAGTCTCGATAGCAGGCGTGCCGAACTCCTGCCCAGCGATCACCGTCGGGGCAGAGGGTGCAGGTGGCTCCGTCGCGGAAGAGGGTCGCATTGGCGCAGAGCGGGCGAAAGTTGTGGACGGTCGCAACCACGGGACCCTGCCACCGCGCAAGCCACGCGGTGCCGATGTTGGGGAACAGGTTGTGCACGTGAACAACATCCGGCCCAAACGCGGCGAGGTGCCGCTCAGGGTCACCACCCATGCCGGTGGCCACCCGGGCGGCGGCTCTCGGCCCATAGCCGGAGACCTGAGCGAGGTCATCTGTATGCCGCCCCAGCACGAGGACCTCGTGTCCGGCGTGGCGCAGCGCCTGAGCCTGTGCCTCAACCACCTGGTTTTCCCCACTGGGGAAGCGCCGCGTGTAGAAGCTGTGCACGAGCGCGATCCTCAAGGGCGCCTCACCGAACCCGAGGCCGCGAGGAACCATTCGTACGTGGCACGCAGACCGTCGTCAAGGCCGATGCTCGGCACCCAACCGAGGGCCATGAGCCTCGACACATCGAGCAGCTTGCGCGGCGTGCCGTCGGGCTTGCTCGAATCCCACACGGTGTCACCTTCAAAGCCAACGACGGTGGCGACCTTCTGAGCCAACTCTCGGATGCTGAGGTCCTCGCCGGTTCCGACGTTGAGGGGCGGGTCCTCGTCGTAGCGCTCGAGGATGGTGAGCACGGCCGATGCTACGTCGTCGACATGCAGGAACTCGCGCTTGGGCGAACCGCTACCCCACAGCGTGACGCCCGTGCCCTTCACGGCAGCGTGGTGGTACTTCGCGATCATGGCAGGCAGTACGTGGCTGGAGTCGAGGTCGAAGTTGTCACCCGGCCCGTAAAGGTTCGTGGGCATAGCCGAGACCCAGCGTCGGCCGTACTGGTGGCGATACCCCTGCACGTGCAGCACCCCGGCGATCTTGGCGATCGCGTACGCCTCGTTGGTGGGTTCGAGCGGCCCGGTGAGCAGTGAGTCCTCGCGAATCGGCTGCGGCGCCAGCCTGGGGTAGATGCAGCTCGACCCGAGGAAGAGGACGCGCTCGACGTCAGCGGCATGACAGGCGTCGAGCAGGTTGGTCTGGATGCGCACGTTGTCGGACAGGAACTGCACTGGCTGCGTCGAGTTTGCCAGGATTCCGCCCACCTTCGCGGCGGCAATCACCACCGTGTTCGGTCGGGTATCGGCGACGAAGTCGAATGTGGCTTCGCGATCTCGAAGGTCGAGCTCCGCCGATGCCCTGCCCACGAGGTCGACACCGCCCTGCGCCTCGAGCGCACGCCACACGGCACTGCCAACCATGCCTCGATGCCCTGCCACGTACACCGTCACTTTCCCACCGTAACGGACTCGCGCGCGCTGCCGCTGAGGCGCGTAGGGTGAAGAAGGACGTTCGCGGCCACCCGGGCCGGGGTCGTGCTGAGCAGGGAGCATCGAGTGTCCGAGCGGAAGCGTGCCTTCATCACCGGAGTGACCGGTCAGGACGGCTCCTACCTGGCTGAATTGCTGCTATCGAAGGACTACGAGGTTCACGGCCTGATCCGCCGCAGTTCCACATTCAACACCGCTCGCATCGACCACCTCTACGTCGACCGCCACGACCCCACCGCACGCTTCTTCCTGCACCACGGTGACCTCACCGACGCATCCCGGCTGGTCACGCTGATGCAGACCCTGCAGCCCGATGAGGTGTACCACCTCGCCGCGCAGTCGCACGTGCGTGTGTCGTTTGACGAGCCCGAGTTCACGGGCAACACCACGGGCCTCGGAACCATCAGACTGCTCGAGGCCATCCGCATGGTCGGCCTACAAACCCGGTTCTACCAGGCATCGTCGTCGGAAATGTTTGGCGCAGCGCTCCCGCCTCAGGGTGAGGACACGCCGTTCCACCCGCGTAGTCCCTACGGTGTCGCCAAGGTGTACGCGTACTGGGCGGCGCGCAACTACCGCGAGGCCTACGGCATGTTTACCGTCAACGGCATCCTGTTCAACCACGAGTCTCCGCGCCGCGGCGAGACGTTCGTCACCCGCAAGATCACCCGGGCCGTGGCGCGCATCGCCGCGGGGCTCGACGACACCCTGTATCTAGGAAATCTGGAGGCCACGCGCGACTGGGGCTACGCGCCCGAGTACGTCGACGCCATGTGGCGCATGCTGCAGCAGGACCAGCCCGACGACTACGTGGTGGCCACCGGAACCTCGTACTCGGTGGGCCAGTTCGT
>WLOZ01000131.1 GCA_009699025.1 Actinomycetota bacterium | reverse complement strand
TGTTCTGGCGGTTGCGGCAGGAAAAGATCGGCAGACCTACCGATAGTCGCGGGTCGCCCAATGCCGGATTCTGTGAATCTGTGGGCGGTCTCGCCCGCACTCACCAGGAGGCCCCATGAAAAGCTCTCGCCTGCTTGCGACGGCCGGAGTCCTCACCACAACCGCACTCGTGCTTGCGGCCTGTGGCGGCTCTAGCTCGTCAACCACGTCCAGCTCCGCCGCTCCCTCGGCGGCAGAGACCACCGCGGCATCGTCCGCGCCAGCCTCGTCTTCGGCGCCGGCGAACACCGATCCCATCACCATCGGCCTGCCCATCGCCCAATCCGGCCCTGCCGGAATCGCCGACCACAAGGATTGCTGGAACGGCGCCATTCTCGCCAGCGACGAGATCAATGCCGCTGGCGGAGTCAACGGTCGCCAGCTCGCCCTCGATGTCACCGACATCGACATTCTCAGCCCTGAGGGCATCACGGCTGGTTTCCAGAAGCTGGCCGGTGACGGAGTGCAGGCGTTTGTGTCACCCTTCGTGATCATCCCACCGCCGGCGCTCGATGCGGCCGCTGCCTACGGCGCTCCCTACATGAGCGGTGACACCAACATCGACGCTCAGGTGATCCGTGAGGGTGACCCGGCGAAGTACGGCAACTACTTCGTCGACCCGGCTGAGACCTACTACGGCACAGGTTTCGTGACGGCCCTGACCAGCCTCTCCGACACCGGCAAGTGGAAGCCCAAGAACAACAAGGTCGACATTGTTCGTGGTGACACCGCCTACAACAAGAACATCGCTCAGGCAACGATCGACGCGGTCAAGGCGTCTAACGGCAAGTGGGAGATGGGCGAGGTCATCGACATCACGGCAGGCACCAAGGACTGGGCCCCGGTCATCCAGAAGCTGCAGGCGTCCGACGCCGGCGTGATCATGATTGACCACTGGATCGGCGCCGAGCTCGCGTCGTTCTCCCAGCAGTTCGCTCAGAACCCGGTGAAGAACTCACTGGTCTACCTGCAGTACGGACCGTCGCAGCCCGAGTACCTGAAGATCGCCGGACCGGCTGCCAACGGCTTCATCTGGGGAACCGTGATCGGCACCGGCAACACCTCGGCCGAGGACAAGGCCTTCCGCGCCACCTACCAGTCGAAGTTCGGCGTGGACGACAAGACCATGGGCATGGTGTACCCGGCGTGGTGCTACGACATGGTCAAGGTGCTCGCCAACGCGTGGACGAACGTCGACCCGGCTGACTTCAAGGCCGTGAACGATTTCATCGCGAAGAACCCGACCGACGGTGTCACGGGGCATCTGGACTTCTCCGCCGCCAGCGGCGCAGTTCCGATCTACCCCGACGTCGCGGCCACGATCAATGACGGCGTCACGCACTACTTCTACCAGGTGCAGAATGGCCGCCACACGGTTATCGCACCGGCGGACGATGCCGAGGCCGAGTTCGTCCCGCAGCCCTGGATGAGCTAGGCAGCATCTGTGGCTCTGCTGTCCTGCTCCGACATCACGCTCGAGCTCGGTGGGCGATCCATCCTTGAGGGAGTATCGCTCGACATCGAGCAGGCTGAGGTTGTTGGTCTTGCCGGTCCCAATGGGGCCGGCAAGACCAGCCTCTTCGAGGTGCTGTCGGGCAGGCAGCTGCGCCATGGTGGCGACGTCCTACTCAATGGCAGCTCCATCCGGTCCCTCACCATGCGCGAGCGCGTGGAGCAGGGTCTGGCCCGTAGCTTCCAGCGGCCGATCGTCCCCGCCTCGCTCACGGTCGGCGAGACGCTCAAGGCCGCGCGCAAGGCATTCAAGCCCGAGCCCTCACGACTGCAGCTCGAATGGGCAACCGAGTTCGTCAGGCTTCGCTCATCGTGGGACCAACCCACCGGATCGTTAGAAACCCTGGAGCGACGCAAGTTGATGCTGGCGTGCCTCGTGGTTCGTCAGCCCCGCATCGTACTGCTCGACGAGCCTGCCTCCGGACTCACCGGCTCGGAGATTGACGAGATCGACCTCATCGTGCGCAACCTCTCTCAGGAGTACGGAGTGGCCGTCTTGCTCATCGAGCACCGCCTCGAACTGCTCGCGATGGTGGCGCGACGCGTGCTCGTGCTCGACGTGGGCACCATCATCGCGGAGGGTCCCCCAGACTCGGTGTTCAAGGACGAGCGCGTCCGTCAGGCCTACTTCGACGTGCCGATCTCAGCCGACGACCTCACCCCGATCGACGCGGTGACGTGATGGCCGACAGCATTCTCCGACTCAGCGGGGTTAGCGCTGGCTACGGCCCGGTGCGCGTGCTCCACGATCTCAACCTTGACGTGTCCCCCGGTGAGCGCATTGGGCTTGTTGGACTCAACGGTCACGGCAAGACCACGATGCTGTCAACGATCGTGGGGCTCACCGGCTGGCAGGACGGCTCCATCCTGTTTGAGGGGCGCGAGATCGGCGGCCGCCGTACACACGGCATGGGGCGCACCACTCCGGGCATCGTGCGCCAGGGCATCGCGCTGGCCCCCCAGGGGGACGCGATCTTCCCGGGGCTGTCGGTTCGCGACAACCTCGACTCCGGCGCGTACACGAAGTCGTCTTGGCGGGCCCGCTCCCGTCGGCGTGAGTACATCCTCGACATTTTTCCGCCCTTGGCCAAGCTGTTGGGCCAGAGCGCTGGAACGCTGTCGGGTGGTGAGCGGCGCATGGTGTCGGTTGGCCGCGCCCTGATGAGTGAGTCCACTCTCTACCTCGTCGACGAGCCGTCACTGGGGCTCGCGCCGAAGATCTCAATGAGTCTCGTGACGGCACTGTGCTCCATCGACCTCGGTGAGGGCGCCATGATTATCGCTGAGCAGAACCTCCCACTTCTTCAGGGGAAGGTCGATCGGGTGCTGGGCATGCATGCCGGCGAGCTCAAGCTCGACGTCGGCGAGGCACTGGGCGACGTGCCCACCGCGCCCGAGGGAAGAGGAGGGTGGGGCTAATGCTGGACGTCCTCTTCAGCAGCCTGGTGCTGGCGTCGGTCTACGGGCTCGTCGCTATCGGAATCTCGCTCACGTGGGCGAGCATCGGCATGCTTAACCTCGCGCAGGGTTTCATCTTCACCGCCGGTGGCTACTCGGCGTACCTCGCCTCGCAGGTTCTCGAGGCCTCGGGCGTCTCCACCGGCATCCTCTCCATCGGAACTGTCGCAGCGGGCATGCTCGGGGGGGCAGTGGCCGGGCTCGTCGTCGGAGCGATCACCTTCCTGCCGCTTCAGGACCGGGAAAACTTCAAGACTCGCGCGCTCATTGCCACCCTGGCCATCAGCCTCATCGGCACCCAGGTGTGGCTGCTCATCTTCGGCCCCCAGAGCAAGCCCATCCCACCGATCTTTGGAGATGGCCGCGTTGAGATCGCCGGTTCGGGAGTCACCTACGGCCAGCTCGGCGCAATCGTGGTGGCCACACTCATGCTCGGGGCTGTCATCGCCTGGATGCGCTCAAGCCGCTCGGGCCTGCAGATGCGGGCGATGATGATGAACCCCCTCGGAGCAGCAGTGGTGGGAGTGTCGGTTCGTACCACCGGTATGCGCGTGCTCGCGATCTCGGGGGCGCTCACCGGCCTGTCGGCCGTTCTGCTCGGCCAGGTCTTTTTCGTCAGTCCTACATCAGGAGTTCAACCGCTGACAGTGGGACTCATCATCTCGTTGGCAGGCGGCCTCGGTTCCATCCCGGGCACGGTCGTCGCAGCAGGCCTGATGGGCCTGGCTGAGGCCCTCACTGCGCGCTACACCACTCAGGCCTACGTCCCCTTCGTGCTATTCGGGCTCGTCGTGGTCATCCTGCTCTTCCGCCCCCGCGGACTCGGCGGCCTGTTGGAAGACGTCCGTGAGTAGCTCACCCAAGCTCGTCGGGCGTCGCTCGTGGCGACCTGCGTGGCCAACTAAGCCAGACCGACCTCTGCGCCGTCGCCGCTTCCCCCTCACCAAGCGCCCCCTGCTGCACCTCACTGGTTCCTACAACCCCAAGACGTTGCGCCGGGAGATGTCTCTCGACGACAAGAAGCCGCTGTTCTGGGTTGTTGGGCTCACTCTGCTGCTGCTTCTCCCTATCGCCAATGGCAGCGAGCGCCTGCTGGTGCTCTTCGGCATTGCCTGCATCTATGCGGCGATCAACGTGATGTGGACGCTCATCATCGGCACGGCCGGACTCCAGTCGTTCGCGACTCTCGCCACGGTCGGGGTCGGCTCGTACGGAGCGGGCTACCTGTCCCTCACGTACAAAATCCCGTGGCCGCTCATGCTGATCGCTGGGCTCATCTTCGGAGTGCTCATGGGTTTCATCATCAGCATTCCCGCCCGGCGGCTCGACGGCCTCTACTACGCGTTGCTCACGCTGGGGCTGTCGGAATTCATGCGGAACTTCGTCACACAGTCCGACGCGCTCGGCGGAAAGTTCAACGGCGCACTCTTCGGTGTGGCCAAGATCGTGCCCCCGCTGGGAAGCCCACGAATCACTCAGACCGCGGTGTTCATCACCACCTTCATTGTCCTTCTGCTCTCACTCGCCGTCTTCCGCCGCGTCAACGGCGGCCGCATCGGACTCCTGCTCAAGACCGCGGCCACGAGCAAGGAGGACGAAGCCTTCGCGTCGGCGATCGGTATCGACTACCAGCGCATGCGCACGTGGGTGTTCATGATCGCCTCCGGAGCCCTCGGCTTCATTGGTGCCTTTTACTCCGCGACCGTCGGAGGCACCTCCCTGCAGATCTTCAGCCTGGACCTGCTCTTGCTGATGCTCGCCATGATCGTCATCGGCGGGCTCGGGCGGGCCGAGGGTGCCGTCGTCGGCACGGTTGTTGTCGTGTTCATCACCCAGTGGTTCATCGACTGGGGCCCGTGGCGCATCGTGCTCGTCGGGGTCCTCACGCTGGCCTCAGTGCTCTACACGCGTAACGGGCTGTTTGGCCTCAAGGATCAGATCCGTGAGATACGTCAGCGTCGTCAGGCCCTCCACCGCGCGGCGATCACCAGCCGGTATGCCGAGTTCCTTCCCCAGCAGGCACCCGAAATCGCGGATAAGAGCCTGATCGTGGGTCGCGTGTTCGAGCGCAACCTTCGCGACCGGCTGCGCGGCTGGATCACTCCCGAGATCATCGACGAGCATGCGGCCAAGCCGCTCGGGCAGCACTCCGACCACCTCGAGCGCATGCTCAACTACTTCCGCAAGGCGCCCATTCCGGACAAGTACGCGGTGTACTGCGAGGAGCCCTTCACGCGCTACCGCGTGGTGGCCCTTGCCGGAATTCCGGGAGTTCCACCGCGCATGGTCGACGACAAGGTGTACGCCACGCTCGATGAGGCATATCACGCCGTGTTTCTCCGTAGAGTCAACGATCTGAGAGCGAGCTAACGCGATGGCGACGATTTCGGTCACCGGATACACCGACCGCGTGAGCTACGCGCCGGGTGAGACCGTGCAGTTCAAGGTGAGTGCCGACAACACCGCAACGGCGACCGTGGCGATCACGCGCCTTATTCATGGTGACGAGCACCCCGACGGCCCCGGTTTCGTTGAGGAGGTCCTCACCGCTGACTGCGCGGGTGAGCAAGCCGTGCGCAAGCAGTTCGTCGACACGGGTAACGCCGTCGTGGTCGATGACACCACCGGTCTGCTCGCGGGCGCAGGATCGATGACGATCGCTGCTTTCGTTTACCCCACCACACCAATCAAGGGCCGTCAGGTGCTTCTCGGCCGCTTCGCCCTGCATGAGAACGCGGGCTACGCGCTGGGCTTGGACTCCCACGGCCGGCTCACCTTCTGGGTGGGCGACGGCACCGACACCGACGAGATCGCGGGCACCGTGCCTCTCCTGCACCACACCTGGTATCTCGTGGCCGCCAGTTTCGACGCCAAGAGCGGCGCCGTGACCCTGCACCAGGAGGGCCTGGTCAACCCGTACAACGGCCGCCTCGGCCGCGTGGCCCCCTTCGACCACCGGATGACCGTCGAGCA
>WLOZ01000130.1 GCA_009699025.1 Actinomycetota bacterium | reverse complement strand
TGATCGGCCCCGAGAATCGGGGCCAGCGCCGCTGCAACGGCCCCGGGGTCAGTGACCAATGTCTGGTCGGCGGTGATGTTGCGCGCCACCACGCTGGTGGCGAGCACGGCCCCACGGGCATCAAGAATCCGGCCACGGTCGGCCGTCTCAACGGTCGTGCGGGTGCGCTGGCTCTCAGCGACGCTCGCGGTCCCCTCGGCCGTCACTGCCTGCAGCTCAATAAGCCGGCCGGCGAGAAGTGTCACCACAATCACGCACGCGCCCATCAGCACGGTGATGCGCCGTCTGGGCGACCGGTGCGGCGCAGGAGGGGCGGGGGGCGCAGATCTCATGGGGGGGCGCTGCTGGGCACGGGGCTGTTGCTGGGCTGACGGACGTCGGGGCGGGCCCGAGCGCGGAGGCGCGGCCGTGCTCACGGGGTTCGACCCTCGACCTGTGCGATCGCGCCGTCGCCTGTCGCTACCGCGCCGTCACCGGGGACAGTGGGAGTAGCGGGAGTAGCGGGAGGAAAGGGACTCAAGGGAGTAGCGGGAGTAGCGAAAATCGCCCTGCCCAGGATGCGCGGACGGCCGGGGGTGACGGTCGGTACGCCCAGCACCTGGCCGTCGCGCAGCCGCAGGAACGCGGCGAGTGGCGATCTCACCATGCCGAGGTCGCGGGCGCGACGGGCCAGTGACCCGGGGGTGTCGAGAAGCGCGACCTCCTGCTCGAGGGCCTGCTGCTGGATCTCGAGCGCGGTCGCCTCCTGCTCGAGGCTGTGAATCGCGAAGGCGCCCTGAGCAAGCACCGTGTTGAGCAGCAGCACCGCCATCAGCCCACACCCGAGGAGCGCGCCGATGAGAAGGCCGAAAGCGTTGCGCCCCAGCCGAGGTGTGCCCCGAGGTACGACCCTGAGTCGAGGGGGTAAGTCGACGGGCGCCGACGAGGCAACGTCGGTGCGACGGCTCGCCGGAGCCTCGAGGTGCGTGGCGGCACTCATGCAGCCTCCCTCACTCGCTCGGCGGCACGTAGCCGGACGCTCGCGGCGCGGGGGTTCTGTGCCACCTCCTCGGGCGACGCCTCCTGCGCGCCGCGGGTGAGTAGCGCAAACCTCGGCTGGTGCTCCTCGGGCACAATCGGGAGACCCACGGGGGCGCGCGAGGTGGTGGCCGCGACTAGCGCCTTCTTCACGAGGCGGTCCTCCAGCGACTGGTACGACATCACCACGATGCGCCCATTCAGGGCAAGGGAATCGAGGGCCTCCGGCAGCAGACGCTCGAGTACCCCAAGCTCGTCATTCACCTCGATGCGCAGCGCCTGGAACGAGCGCTTAGCGGGGTTGCCGCCGGTGCGGCGTGCCGCGGCAGGAATCGAGTTGCGTACGAGATCGACCAACTCGGCGCTCGAGGTGATCGGCGCCGCGGCGCGGCGGGCCACGATGGCATCTGCGATGCGTCGGGCGAAGCGCTCCTCGCCGTACACGCGCAGCACGCGGGCCAACTCGTCGCGCGAGTAGGTGCGTAGGACATCGGCCGCTGAGATTCCGCGAGTGGGATCCATGCGCATGTCGAGCTCGGTGTCACGGGCGTAGGCGAAACCGCGACTGTCGTCATCGAGCTGCATCGACGACACCCCGAGGTCGAGCAGCACACCCTGAACTGTCGACAGGCCCAGATCGTCGAGCACGTCGGAAAGTCGGTCGTTCACGGCGTGCACCAGGGTGATGCGGCCCGCATCCTGTGACAGCCGGTTTGCGGCGATCTCGAGCGCTCGCGGGTCGCGATCAATGCCCACCAGTCGAAGGTCGGGGAACTGCTGCAGCAACGCCGCGCTGTGGCCGCCGAGTCCGAGCGTGGCATCGACCATAACGGCGCCCGCGACTCCGAGCGCCGGACCCAGAAGTGCCACGCAGCGGTCGAGAAGTACCGGCACGTGCAGGGGGGTGATGGCGCCCTCGTGAGGCGACTCCGGGGTGCTCACGCCCACTGGGCCAACACGCTTGAGAGGCCCACGAGTACGGAGAGGGTCAGAAAGAGCGCCACCAGCAGAACCAGCATCGGGCGCAGCACCTCCCCCGAAGGGATGCGCGGTGCACGCCGGGCACTCGGCGTGTGCAGTGTGACCATCTCGACCCTTCTCCCTTCGACGCCTGGGGGGCGTGTGCGCTGCGCCTCGCCGCCGCCGCGACGAGGGTGGTGCCCGTAGTGCTGCTCGCTGAGGTTCGTTTCGCTGACATCTGGTCCCCCACCGCCCTGTCAACGAGTTGTGGGACCCGGGCCAGCCGAGGAAGGAGTCGGCGGTGGCACGGGGGCTTCCGGCACCGGGGAAGTGGCGTCGGAGGCTCTCGTCGGGGATCACGCCCGGCACCGGGGAAGGTGAGTCGGGTGTGGAGGGGCGGGGGGAGGCCACACATCAGCGAGTTAGCTCAGGTCAGGGACCACCTCGCCGTCGAGCTCGGAGAAGGTGTCGTCAGAGGCGTCGACGTAGGCCTGCCACGCCTCGGCGTCCCAGATCTCGAGCCGGGTGTCGTTGCCGACCACCACCAGCTCGCGGTCGAGGCCCGCGTACTCGCGCAGAGCTGCCGGGATTGTGATGCGGCCCTGCTTGTCGGGGCTTTCATCGTGGGCGCTGGCAAAAAACACCCGTGAGTAACGGCGGGCGCGCTCCTGGGTGGGCGAGGCCTCCCGGAGGCTCACCGCGTAGTCGCGGAACGCCTCGATCGGCCACACCACCAGGCAGCGCTCCTGCCCCTTAGTAATCACCAGGCCGGGCTCAAGTTCGTCGCGGAAGCGGGCGGGGAGGATCAGCCGACCCTTGTCGTCGAGGCGTGGGGTGTGGGTGCCGAGGAACATCCGCCCCACCTCTCCTTCGCTCACCACTGACAAGCCTCCCGGAACCTCCGGATCACGCCATAGTACTCCACTTTGCTCCACGGTCAAGAATCACGAGTCACAGAAGTGCGAAATTTTCACTAGTGAAGCAACATCACCGCAGGTCAGAGTAGTGGTGCAATGTGGAGGAGAATTTGCACTGATGAGGCGTTATGGCGCCCTCCAGGCGCCCGAACCGGTCTCACCTGCTGTTTTCGGGCCAGAAAGTGCGGCCGCGGGAGGCGGCGGCAGCCTGGAGTGCGTTCGAAGGCACGTGCCGGCGAGCCGTGGAGGGAACGTGGGGGGAAGTGGAGCGAGCGGCATCGCGCGCACCACGAGCCGGGGTGTCGGGCCAACACACGTCAACGACACGCGTCGGGAGCGCGACACGGTCGACCTGATGCGGCACCATAGGACTCCTCGGGCCGCTCGGCCCTCGCACCATCAGACGAGAGACATCAGAGGGAGCACCCCGTGACCGAAGCCACGCCCGACTCAGACCTGCAGGTTCGACGTTTTGAGTCCGAACGCATTCACGCGTCGTCGAAGGTTCTCCTTCTTGCGGCCATCGGACTGGCCCTGTGGGGCATCGGCCGCCTACTGTCTGGCTCTGCCCAGCCAGTCCAGCTGCCGCCCTTGGGGGCCATCCTGCTGGTGATCGCCATTGTGCTGCACGTCGACCACCTCACCTTCCGGCTCGGACGCACCGCTGTCGTGTTGATCGTTCTTGGCGCGGTGATCAATGGCGTCGGATCGCTTCTCTTCTTCCTGCGCGTCGACAGCAGCGCCTACCTGTCGTGCTACGGCTTCTCCTTTCTCCTCGGCGGCGTAGGCGTGGCGATGGTGGCCGTGCACAAGGAGCGCCAACTCACGACCACGGTTGAGGAGTACGCCCAGGGGATCCCCTACCGCGCTCAGGTGACGGTGCATGCCTCGTTCCTCTCGCTGGTCACCGCCGCCAGCGGCTTGGTCCTCTACGGGTTCGGTCTCTTCGCGACGACCAACTCCACCAACCGCAATCCGTACATCCTCATGTGCGGCGGTGCGATCTTGGTTGCCATCGGCATTGTCAGCCACGTTGAGCACCTCATCCCCCGCGTCGGCCTTCCGGCCGTAATCGCCGGAGTCGTCGCACCCATCCTGTTCGCCGTCGCGTGGATCCCCGATGCGCTGAACCCGGCCAACATCGCCTCGCGCCTGATCGCGCCGGGCACGTTCCTCGGAATTGGCGCCCTCCTCGGAGCCCTCGCCTGCGTGCTCGCCCTCCTGAAGAAGCGCAGCACCGACAGCTGATCTGTCGCGCCGGCGTGCGGGCGGGGGGTTAGCCCTACTCGGGCATCACCAGCGGCCCCGACTTGGCCTGGGGGAAGTAGTTCTGGCCGATTCCGGTCTCGCGCTTGGGGACCATGACGGTGCGGAGGTAGGTCATGATTTCGTCGCCCTCGTGGTTGAGGCCGCGGGTGCGCATCGTGATGACGCCCATGCCCGGCCTCGATGAACTCTCGCGCTTGTCGAGGCAGATGCTCTCGGCGTAAATCGTGTCGCCGAGGTAGACCGGGTGGGTCAGTTTGATGTCGGTCCAACCGAGGTTGGCCACTGCGTTCTGGCTCATGTCGATGACCGACAGGCCCAGCACCAACGCCACCGTGAGGCCGGAATTGACGATGACGCGCCCTCCCGTGATCGGGTTCGACGCGGCGAGGTGGGCGTTGAAGTGATTCTGGTTGGTGTTGCAGGTCAACTGAGTGAACCACGTGGCGTCGGTCTCGGAGATGGTGCGGCCGAAGGGGTGCTGGTACACGTCACCCACCTCGAAGTCGTCAAAGAATCGTCCGAGGACGGCGGGATGCGTGGTCATGGGGAGCCTCCAGTGGTGGTCGAGTGGAGACCATCGTGCCGTGTCGCCCTACCGGGGCTTTCGCCCGGGGTAGGGGTCAGATGTCGGCACCTAACCCCTACCCGGGTGACGGTCGAGCGAGCAGTCCGGACGACGGTGACCTAGTGACCTAGTGACCTGCTGACACAGTGCACCTCGCCCTGACTACTCAGCCGTTCGCCGAAACGCGCCCTGCCTCGGTCGCGGCCGGCACCTCCACCAAAAGGCCGGTGCTCACGTCGTAGATGTAGCCGTAGACCGGGATCGTCTTCGGAACCAGTGGGTGGTTGCGAATGCGGGCGACGTCCTCGGCCACACTCTGCGCCTGATCGGCGATGGTGAGCCAACTGATGTGCTGGGCCTCGGGTGAACCAGGGCCGGTGCCCACGTCGGTGAACCCGTCGGCGCCCAGGGCGGCGGTCTCAAGACTGTTGGCGAGCAAACCGCGCATCACATCGTCGGTGAAGAACTCCATGCCGCAGTTTGAGTGGTGAATCACGAACCACTCGCGCGTTCCGAGCAACTTGTACGAGATGACCAGCGACCGGATGGCGTCGTCACTGGCCCGGCCACCAGCGTTGCGGATCACATGGGCGTCACCCTCGGCCAGGCCCGCGTACTTGGCCGGGTCGAGCCGGGCGTCCATGCACGTAAGAATCGCGAAGCCGCGAGCGGGCGGAAGGGCGAGTTCAGACTTGGCGCCGAAGGTGGCGGCGTACTGCTCGTTGGCGGTGAGGACATCAGTGAGAACGGACATGTTTGTTCCTTTCGTGGGTGCAGGGGGTGGCCGCAGCGAGGTTAGCTGCGGGAGGACGAACGGTGTGATTGATTCTCAGTCGCCCACAGATGGGGCGGGGTGTCGCTAGGGAGTGCGCGGACAGGCGCCGCTCACGACCCGCATCATGTCGACGACGCGTCGTCGAGTGAGGAGGATCGGCGTGGGCACGAAACGACGCTAACAGGGCAGGTCACACGACGTCGTCGCGTCCAGATGGTGGCCTGCTGTCGGGCATTCTGGATAAGTGCGGGCTCCGCGCGATCGCCACTCCATCGCAATAGCGGTGCACTTCGAGCGCAGGGCCATCACTGAAACCCTGCACCCCTACGCCAGTTCGGACACAGCTCTCAGGAATCCGAACTCGCGTAGGGATGTGGTCGCGCTCGCACCGCACACGCTAGGGCCGCAGCCTGACCATTCCGGGCTCGAGCTGGGACAGGCTGGTGATACCCAGCAGCCGCATCGTCTGCTCGACCTCAGCGGTGAAGATCTGCGCCACCCGGCGCACCCCC
>WLOZ01000013.1 GCA_009699025.1 Actinomycetota bacterium | reverse complement strand
GTACGGCACCTCGCGGCCAAGCCAGTTCACGGCGCCCAACATGAAACGCGGGTCGACCTGATCGATCTGCATCACGCCATCGTGGGCCGGCACGGCGAGGTTGATGGTCTCGCCCGTGAGGTTGCCGAGCCGCTCGAGGGCCGGCCGGGCGCAGGAGAGGAGGTCGTCTTCCGGGCTGTGGGTGCGGGCATAGGCCGTGAGAACCGATCCGGGCACGATGTCGGCCGATGCGGTGCGGGCGATGAGGCCGTTGCGCTCAAGGCTCGACAGCAGGCGCGACACGGTGCTCTTGGGCAGGCCGCTGGCCGAGACGAGGCTCGTAAAGCTCACGGGTGCTCCGGCACTGATGACAGTCACGAGCAAGGCGGCGGCACGGTCGACCGCTCGGGCTCCGCTGGCAGGGCTGCTGGTAGACACGTGACTCCCTTCGCCGTGGAGATGTTTCATCATATGGAACCACTGTTCCACGATCGAGTGTAGGATTTTCCCTCACCAGCGGTCAAGGGAAGGAACTCTCCATGTTCGTCAACTCCATGCCCCGATACGAGATCCTGTCTGAGGACGCCATGGCGGTTCTCGATAAGGGGTGGCGCCGACTCGTTTCCGAGATCGGCATCGAGTTCCTCAAGCCGGAGGCCCTCGACCTGTTCCGCGCGGCCGGGATGCGGGTTGAGGAGAACAACGTGTTCCTCGACCCCGACTTCATCCTCGAGCAGGTGGCCAAAGCGCCCTCCGAGTTCGAGCTGCAGGCGCGCAACCGGGCCAACGACGTTCACATCGGTGGCAACCACATGGTGTTCTCGAGCGTGTACGGGCCGCCCTTCGTGATGAAGGACGGCGTACGACGCGACGCCACGATGGACGACTACCGCAACTTCGCCAAACTCGCCCAATCGTTCGATGCGATCGACAGCGTCGGCGGCGTGGTGTGCGAGCCCAACGACGCGCCCCTCGACTCGCGTCACCTCGACATGCTCTACGCCACCTTCACGCTGACCGACAAGATCTTCCAGGGCAATGTGGTCAGCGGAGTCAACGCGGCCGACACCCTCGCCATGAGCGACATCGTCTTCGGCGGTCGCGCGGCAATCGAGGAAACCCCGGTCAGCATCTCGCTCATCAACTGCAACTCCCCGCTGCGCTGGGATGACCGCATGCTCGACGCACAGTTTGAGTATTCGCAGGCCAACCAGCCGGTTATCCTCACGCCGTTCCTGCTGATGGGGGCCATGTCGCCGGTGTCGATCCCAGCGGCGCTGGTTCAGCAAATCGCTGAGGCTCTCAGCGGCATCGCGCTCTCGCAGTTGATCCGGCCAGGCTGCCCCGTGGTGTTCGGTTCGTTCCTGTCGAATATCGACATGCAATCGGGTTCACCGCAGTTCGGCACCCCCGAGTCGGGTATCGGCCTGCTGTGCACGGGCCAGATCGCGCGTCGCTTCGGGCTTCCGTTCCGCACCGGAGGCGGCCTCAACTCGTCGCAGGGCCCCGATGCACAGTCGGCCTACGAATCAATGATGACGATGCTGCCCACCTTCCTGGCCGGCACTAACTTCGTGATGCACTCGGCGGGCTGGCTCGAGGGCGGTCTGGTGGCGAGTTACGAGAAGTTCGTCATCGACGTGCAGATCCTTGAGAGCCTCAAGCACGAGTTCACCCCGCTTGAAATAGACGAGGCGTCGCTCGCGTTCGACGCGCACGAGGAGGTCGGGCACGGCGGGCACTTCTTGGGCGCCGCGCACACCATGGAGCGCTTCCGCACCTGCTTCTACCGCCCGTTCCTGTCGAGTTCCGACAACTACGAGCGCTGGAAGCGGCTCGGGGCCCGCGACACCGCAACGCGCGCGGGTGAGATCGCCGACAAGAAGATCGAGGAGTTCGAGGCGCCGCCCCTCGACGAGGCGATTCGCGAGGAGCTCGCCGAGTACGTCATCCGCCGTCGCGCCGAGCTGGGCGATTAGGGGGACTGCGTCGGCAGCACCCTGCACGGGCGCGACAAGCGGGGTGCAAGATGGGGCTGTCCAACGCCTGAGGAGAGTTCGTTGACCGATTCGTACGACGTGATCATCGTGGGTGGCGGCTCGGCTGGGTGCGCCCTGGCCAACAGGCTCTCAGCCGATCCATCGACCAGCGTGCTGGTTCTTGAGGCTGGACGGACGGATTTCAAGGCCGACGTCTACCTGCACATGCCCGCGGCCCTGACGTTCCCCATCGGCAACAGGCTCTACGACTGGATGTACTCCAGCGAGCCCGAGCCCTTCATGAACGACCGGCGCATCGCCCAGGGCCGCGGCAAGGTGCTGGGCGGAAGCAGCAGCATCAACGGCATGATCTTCCAGCGCGGCAACCCCCTCGACTTCGAGCGGTGGGCGGCCGACGCTGGCATGGACACATGGGACTACGCCCACTGCCTCCCGTACTTCAAAAAAATGGAGAACTGCCTCGCGGGCGAGGACGAGTGGCGCGGTGGCAGCGGACCGCTGACGCTCGAGCGGGGACCGGTCGAAAACCCACTCTTCGGAGCTTTTTTTGAGGCCGTGCAGGAGGCGGGTTACCCGCTCACCCCCGACGTCAACGGCTATCGGCAGGAGGGCTTCGCCGCCTTCGATCGCAACCTCGTCAGAGGTCGCCGTCTCTCGGCGGCCCGCGCCTATCTTCACCCGGTGATGCATCGCTCGAACCTCACGGTACGCACGCGCGCTCAGGTGGGTCGGGTCGTGTTCGAGGGCAAGCGGGCCGTGGGCGTTGAGGTCATCGGGTCAGGCGGTTCGCGCGAGCGCATCAACGCCACCGAGATCATCCTGTGCGGTGGGGCCTTCAACTCGCCGGCGCTGCTTCAACTCTCGGGCGTCGGCGACGCCGAGCACCTGCGCAGCGTGGGTATCGAGCCGGTGCATCACCTGCCGGGCGTGGGCGAAAATCTTCAGGACCACCTTGAGGTGTACGTGCAGCACTCGTGCACGCAGCCGGTGACGCTGAACCCCAACCTGAAGTTCTGGCGTCGGCCCATCATCGGCGCGCAGTGGCTGTTTCTACGCTCTGGCCCCGGCGCGTCGAACCACTTCGAGGCGGGCGGCTTCGTCCGCAGCAACGACGAAGTCGACTACCCCAACCTGATGTTCCACTTCCTGCCCATCGCGGTGCGCTACGACGGCACGGCCCCCGAGGGCGGCCACGGTTATCAGGTGCACATCGGACCGATGTACTCCGACGCGCGCGGATCGGTGCGCATCACCTCGGCCGATCCCACGGTCGCCCCGGCGCTGCGCTTCAACTACCTGAGCACCGATCAAGACCGCCGCGAGTGGGTCGAGGCCATCGCGGCGGCTCGGCGCATCCTCAATCAGCCGGCGTTCGCGCAGTACAGCGGTGGCGAGATCTCGCCCGGACCCGAGGTGCAGACCGACGAGCAAGTGCTCGACTGGGTGCGGCGCGACGGCGAAACCGCCTATCACCCCTCGTGCACCTGCCGCATGGGCGTCGACGACATGTCGGTGGTCGACCCGCTCACCATGCGCGTGCACGGTCTTGAGGGAATCAGGGTGGCCGACGCCTCGGTGTTCCCTTACGTCACCAACGCCAACATCTACGCGCCCACGATGATGGTGGCCGAGAAGACCGCCGACATCATCCTGGGCCGCACGCCGCTGCCGGCCGAGACTCACGAGTTCTACCGGCATCGCGCCGACATGCCGTTGCAGGAGGCACGCCATGAGTGACCTGTTCATCGACGGCGCCTGGACGTCGGGCGCCGAGGGGCTCACCCGCGAAATCCGGTGCCCTGCTGACGGCAAGCTGGTGGCCACGGTCGACGAGGCAACCCGGGTCGACACTGAGCGCGCTATCGCTGCCGCGCGGCGCGCCTTCGACGACGGCCGGTGGTCGGCCGTCCCTGCGTCCGAACGGGGTGCGCTGCTTCATCGCGTCGCCACGCTGCTTGAGCGTGACGCCGAGCAGGTGGCCACCGCCGAGTCGCTCGACACCGGCAAGCGAATCGTCGAGGCGCGGTACGACGTTGCCGATGTGGTGCGGGCTTTCCGCTACGTGGCCGACCTCGCTGACAAGAACCTGGGGCGGGTGCTCGACGAGGGGTCGAGCAGCACGTTCGCCCGAGTGGTGTACGAGCCGGTGGGCGTGTGCGGCCTCATCACGCCCTGGAATTACCCGCTGCTGCAGACCTCGTGGAAGGTCGCGCCCGCGCTGGCTGCGGGCAACACCTTCGTGCTCAAGCCCAGTGAACTGACGCCGTCGACCGCCATCCTGCTCCTGCGGCTTCTTCAGGAGGCGGGCCTGCCCGATGGCGTCGCCAACCTCGTTCTCGGCGCTGGCAGCGAGGCCGGAGCGCCATTGGCCGAGCACCCCGACGTCGACCTCGTTTCGTTCACCGGTGGAGTCGTCACGGGCAGGCGCGTGATGGCGGCGGCAGCGGCAACTGTGAAGAAGGTGGCGCTCGAACTCGGGGGTAAAAACCCCAATATCGTCTTCCCCGACACCCACCTCGACACGGTGGTCACCAATGCGCTGACCGCGGTGTTCCTGCACTCGGGGCAGGTGTGCTCGGCCGGGGCGAGGCTCATTGTGCACGAGTCGATTCACGACCAGGTCGTCGACCGCATCGTCGAAGGGGCGCAGGCCATCAGGCTCGGCGGGCCATTCGACCCCATGGCCGAAACTGGGCCCCTCATCTCGGCGGCGCACCGCGACAAGGTGTCGGCCTACGTCGCGGCCGCGGTGGCCGAGGGCGCGGTGGTGCGATGCGGCGGTGGCGCACCCGACGATCCGTCGCTGGCCGACGGCTTCTACTACCTGCCCACGGTGCTCGACGGCTGCACCACCGATATGACGTGCGTGCAGGACGAATCGTTCGGCCCGGTGCTCACCGTTGAGACCTTCAGCACTGAGGACGAGGCCATCAGGCTCGGCAATGACACGATCTACGGCCTCGCCGGGGCAGTGTGGACCAGCGACGGCGCGCGGGCCCACCGGGTGGCGTCGGCACTGCGCCACGGAACGATCTGGGTAAACGACTACCACCCGTACCGTCCTCAGGCAGAATGGGGCGGGTTCAAACAGTCTGGGGTCGGCCGAGAACTCGGACTTGCCGGACTCGCTGAGTATGTCGAGCCCAAGCACATCCACCAGAACCTCGCGCCCGCACCGAGCGAGTGGTTCGGAGCAACGGAGGCGTCGAACGCATGAATGAATCTGCGCCGGCAGGCGAATTGAGCGCATCTGCCGCCGGCGCGGTGCCAGAAACGTCGGCAATCTCGGTGCGAAATCTGTGGAAGGTGTTCGGTCCAGCCGCCGGGTCGGTGGTGGGTACGCCGCTCGCCGATCTCAGCCGCGCCGAACTTCTCGAGCAGACAGGTTGTGTGGCTGCTGTTCGCGATGTCTCCTTCGACGTGGCCCCGGGGGAGGTGTTTGTGGTGATGGGGCTTTCCGGATCTGGGAAGTCCACCCTGGTGCGATGTCTCACGCGGTTGATTGAGCCCACCGCCGGAAGCGTGCTGGTCAGTGGTGAGGACATCCTGGCGGCCTCGCCGTCGCGGCTGCGCGAACTTCGGCGCTCACAGTTCTCGATGGTGTTCCAGCACTTCGGTCTGCTGCCGCACCGCCGCGTGATCGACAACATCGCTTACAGCCTCGAGGTGAACGGGGTGAAGAAGGAGGCACGGCACCGTCGGGCGATGGAGGTGATCGAATTGGTGGGCCTGCACGGCTACGCCCACCACTACCCAGAGCAACTCTCCGGAGGAATGCAGCAGCGCGTCGGCCTAGCGCGCGCGCTGGCCGTCGACCCGCAGGTGATGTTCCTTGACGAGCCCTTCAGTGCGCTCGACCCCCTCATCAGGCGCGACATGCAGGCCGAGGTTATTCGTCTGCATCACGATCTCGGCAAGACCATGGTGTTCATCACTCACGACCTCGCTGAGGCGATGAAGTTGGGCGACCGCATCGCCATCATGCGCGACGGCGCGGTGGTGCAGATGGGAACCCCTGAAGATCTCGTTGCCAATCCTGCTGACGAGTACGTAGCCGACTTCATCCGCGACATCCCGAAGTCGCATGTGCTCACGCTGCGCGCCATCGCCCGACCCCGCGCTGAGGGCGAGGAGCTCACCGGCCCGGAAATCGACGCGTCGATGGTGATTCGCGATGCCAGCCCGATCATCGCGGGTGCCAGTGCTCCCGTTCGAATTGTCCACAATGGCGAACTTGTAGGAGTAGCCACAAGCGGCGACGTGCTCCGCCTCATCTCGACGGAGTCCGACGCGCCCGGACTATCCCTGTGACAGCGGTTCGGAACGCCCTCCGTCGCCGGTGGGTGCTGGTGCTCGTTTTGCTCGTCGTGTGGGCGATCCTCGCCATCGCAATGCGCGGAGTCGCAACCCTCGAGCTCTCAACGTCGGCGAACACTCCCTTCACCAGCGCGCTGCGCGACCTGGCCGCCTCGATTCGTGGAAACCGAACGAGCAGTCCGGCCTTTGTGTACTTCTTCAACCCGATTCGACTCGGCGTCAATGCATTCATCGAGCCGATTCGCGCACTCGTCGCTGTGCCGGCACAGGGCAACATCATCCCGGTCTTTGGCTGGCTCGGTGTGGTGAGTGTCATCGGGTTCGTCGTCTACGCCACGTCGAACTGGCGGACCGCCCTCCTGTCGACGTCACTGGTCTTCGGGTGCGGAGTACTGGGCATGTGGACCGACAGCATGGACACGCTGGCAATGACCCTCGGCGCTGTCTTCCTGTCCTTGGTCATCGGGCTGCCGCTGGGCGTGTGGGCTGGGCTGAACGATCGGGTTTTGGCGATTCTGAGACCGGGGCTTGACCTTGCGCAGATCCTGCCCACCCTCGTCTACCTTGCACCACTGGCGCTGGTGTTCCTGATCGGCATTGCGTCGGCCACGATTGCGACGTTGGTTTATAGCATCCCGATCTGCATCCGCATCACCGCTCACGCGGTGAGGGGTCTGCGTCAGGGCCCCATCGAGGCGTCCGAGTCGATGGGGGCAACCCGGTGGCAGACACTCACCAAGGTGCAACTTCCCATGGCAAAGCAGACCATCATCCTGGGCGTCAATCAGACCACCCTCGCGGCGCTCTCGTTCGTGGTGATCGCAGCGCTGATCGCTGCCCCTGGACTCGGCAAGCCGGTGGTCAACGCGCTGATCATCCGCAACGTCGGCGATGGAGTGGTGGCAGGGCTCGCGGTGGTATTCCTCGCGATCATGCTCGATCGCTCCACAACCGCTGCGGTGATCAAGAACCAGACCTTCGTGCATTCCGTGGGCGCTGCACTGGTGCGGAGACGTGTGGCGCTGATCGCAAGCGGGGTCCTCACCCTCGTCGCGCTGATCCTGTCGCGCAACGTGCTGTGGGCTGCTGTGTTCCCCGAGCGGCTCATCCTCGGTGATCAGATATCCGCAGTGGCCGACGCAGTGGCCGCGTGGATTACCTCGACGTTCACGTTCCTTACGGTGGGTGTCAATGAGTTCATCACGCTGTCGGTACTCAACCCGCTCGAGGGAATCCTCGCCAACGCTCCCTGGTTTCTCACGATCATCATGATCTCCCTGCTGGCCGCCATCGTGGGGGGACGAAGGGTTGCCATCCTGTCAGCGGTGCTTCTCGGGCTCGTGGTGCTCACCGGCCTCTGGCACGACACCATGGTGACCCTCTCGCAGGTGCTGATTGCGACGGTCATCGTGATGGTCATCGGGGTGGTCATTGGGGTTGTTGCGGGGCGCAGTGAGCGTGCCGAGCGTGCGCTGAAGCCGTTCCTTGACGCGGGCCAGACGCTCCCCGCCTTTGTCTACCTTGTCCCCGTGTTGGCGCTGTTCGGCCCCACCCGCTTTGCGGCGATAGTGTGCGGCGTCTTTTATGCGGCACCCGTGGTGGTGAGGGTGGTTGCCGATGGGGTGCGAGGGGTCTCGCCAGAGATGGTTGAGGCAGCTACGTCTGCAGGGTCAACCCCGATGCAGGTGATCACCAAGGTGCAGCTCCCGGCGTCAAAGAAGTCGTTGTTGCTGGGGGCAAACCAGGGGTTCATCTTCGTGCTTGCCGTGATCGTGATTGGCGGCCTCGTGGGTGCTGGAGGTCTCGGCTACCTCGTCATCGTGGGCCAGTCGAAGCCAGAGCTTGCCGGGAAGGGTCTGGCGGCAGGTATCGCAATCGTTTTGCTCGGGGTGACTCTCGATCGAATTGCCCAGGCCAGCGCTGAACGATCCGGCCGCGTGCGTCCGTAGTTCGAAAGTGCCAGCACGGGGGACTCGGGAAATCGAGTGCTCTGAGATGAAATCGCAATCAAATCGCCACTAACTCAACGAGCAATCGCCCTACACTCAGCGCAATGGCCGTCTTCGAAGGGATTTTCGCATGAGGTTTGCGTCAGGCAAGTTGGGTCTCGCAGCGGCGACAGGTGTCACTCTGTTGCTTGCTGCCTGTGGCAGCAGCGTTAACAGCGGGTCGGCAGCCTCGTCGGCTCCGGCCTCGTCGGCTCCGGCCTCGTCGGCTCCGGCCTCGTCGGCTCCGGCCTCGTCGGCTCCGGCCGCGCCTGCGTGTGGCAAGTGGGCCATCGCCATGAGCCCTTGGGCGGGGTACACCGCGTCGGCACAGGTGGTTACCAACGTGGCCGAGTCCCTCGGCTGCACCATTACCCAGACCACCCTCGATGAAGGCGCCACCACCTACGACGCGATGGAGGCGGGCTCAGTTGACGCCGTGATGGAGGACTGGGGCGGCGGCCGCTGGGACGAGTGGGTGCAGCGCGGCGCCATCAAGGAGATCGGCGCCAACGGCAATGTTGGCCTGATCGGTATGTACGTGCCGCAGTGGATGGCCGACAAGTACCCCGACATCACCGACAGCAAGAACCTCAACAAGTACGCCGACCTCTTCAAGACCCCCGAGTCGGGAGACAAGGGAGCTTGGTATGAGGGTCCCCCCGGATACACCACGATCGGGGAGAAGATGATCGAGGCGAATAAGCTGAACTTCAAGGCCATCAACACCGGTTCGGAAGCCGCACTCATCGACATCCTCACCAAGGCCGACAAGAACCAGACGGCGGCGCTCGCCTACTGGTACGAGCCGCAGAACTTCAACTCGAAGGTCAAGTTGGCGCGAATCAACTTCCCTGCCAACGACTGGACCGACCCAACCACGGCGAGCGGACTCACTGATTACCCCGAGACCGTGCTGAAGAAGCTCGCCACCACGAAGCTGCTCGACTCGGGCGACCCCTTTGCCCAACTGATGCAGAACTTCACGTGGACAAATGCCGACCAGAACGGTGTAGCGGCCGACATCGAGGCGGGCATCGACCCGGCGGAGGCTGCGCAAAAGTGGATCGACGCCCACGCCGATCAGGTCAAGGGCTGGATCGGGCAGTAGCAACTAGTTCCACAGCGTTTATGAACGGTGGCTCACCCTCTCGGGGGTGGGCCACCGTTCGTTGTGGTCTCAGTGCACCGACGTGATCCTCGGCTGACCTGTAATTGAGGTGGAGGGCAGCCTGAGCCGTGCCCTACAGTCGAGGGCGTGCTCTCCCCTGACACCTCACTCACCGTTCACCGTGCCGACTGGCTGCTGCCCGTGGCCGATGAGTATGGCCGCCCCGTCGCACCCATTCGCGAAGGAGCGGTTGCGGTCGAAGCTGGAATCGTGGTTGCGGTCGGGCCTGCGAGTGCTGTCCTTGCAGCGTGCGACTCGACTGCGCTGGTGCGTGACTGGTCGGGGGTGCTAATCCCAGGCTTGGTCAACGCACATACCCACCTGCAGTACACGTCGTACGGCGACCTCGCTGCGGGCGACCTTCCGTTCCCGCAGTGGATCGAGGAGGTTATCCGACGTCGGGGTAGCACCACCGATGCAGACTGGGCCGAGTCGGCGGCGGCGGGTGCGCAAATGCTGCTCAGCACGGGCACAACGAGCACGGCCGACGACGTCACCGATCAGCCTGCTATCGCGCCAGTGGGAGACAGCGGGGTCGGAGGCATCTCCTACCTCGAGCTATTCGGCTACGACGATGCTCACTGGCCGCAGGGACGAGCTGCGCTCGAGCAGCGACTCGACCACGCACCGCCCGGGCGTGAGCTGGGCACCATGGCGCATGCGATCTACACCCTCGACCCCGCACCCTTTGCCGACATCATCGCGATGGGCCGAGCGCGCGGAATGCGCTCGCAGATCCACCTCGCCGAGGCCGATTCCGAGACCCAGTTTGTCGCGACTGGGTCGGGCCCCTCTGCCGACACTGCTCGGGCGGCGGGCTGGGACTTCTCTCTGGTGCGCGATGGTGGCGCGGGCGTGAGCCCCACGCGATTCGTGGCTGACCTCGGCTGCCTCACCCCGCAGATTCACGTGGCCCACGGCGTGCACTGCAACGCGGCCGACCGCGCCCTCCTTCGGGTGCACGCAACGACGGTGGCCCTGTGCCCCCGCAGCAACGCAATCCTGCAGTCCGGGGTGCCGCCTATTGCCGACTACCTGCGCGAGAATTCACCGATCGCCCTGGGCACCGACTCGTTGGCATCAAGCCCGAGCCTCGACCTACTGGACGAGGTGCGGGCGGCCTTCGACGTGGCGCGTGCGCAGGGTTACCACAATGCTGACCTCGCTGTGAGGCTGCTGTACGCGGCCACGTACGGAGGTGCGCGAGCGATGGGCCGCCATCTCGCCATCGAGGGGGTTGGCGACAATGCTGGGCTGGCACCCTACGGCGCCCTCTACCCCGGGGCCCAGGCCGACTTCGCGGTGATGGGGGTCGCACCCAAGGTGGGCTCTCCCGTTGACGCCGTGGTGTTCAGCGGCCACTGCGTGGCCACCGTGCTGGCGGGGTCCGTGGTGTACGAGGGTTCCTGACGGGCCGTGTCACAATCACGCCATGACACACGCACCGCTCAGGCTTCAGCAGTGAGCTAGGCCTGCGGTGGGCCCCAGAAGAACATGTCGAAGCGCTCCTGAACTGCCGCGACAGCCTCGGCGTAGGTGAAGCCACCGGTGTACAGCGCGGCGTCGATCACCGCGGCCTCAAGTCCGCGGGAGGACAGCTCGGTGAGGGCGTGTAGGTCGGTGAGACGGAACACGCCACCGTCGGAGACGACGTGGCCGTGCAGGCTGTGGCACACGACGTCGAGGGAGTGCCGCTCGGACGACTTGCGGAGCCCCTTGGCATCAACGTCGGAGACGAGGTACGAGCGGGCGCCGAGGGTGGACACCTGCTCGACGAGTGCGCTGAGGTCTGTGCCGTGCAGCGCCGAGCCGGGTGCGAACACGCGGTGCCCGTCGGCGGTGATGCCCACCGAGATCCGGGTGGGATGCTCTGCCACGGCGGAGGCGACCCAGGCGAGGTCTGTCAGCGCTACGGTGTCGAGCACTACCCGCTGGGCTCCGGTCGCGAGGGCGGCATGCAGGCTGTCGGCGTCGCGAATACCACCGACGAGTTGAATGTGGGCCGTTCGACCGCATTCGCGGATGATCTCGCGCACCACGGCGCTGTTGTCACCTGATCCGGCGGAGGCATCGAGGTCGGCGACATGCAGCCACTGCGCGCCCTGGGCCACGAAATGACGGGCCGCTTCTGCGGGGCTTCCGTAGGTGTGGGTTGAGTCGATCTGGCCGTGGTGCAGGGTGGCGAGCTGGCCCCCGGCGATCTCGACTCCGGCCAGGATGGTGAACGTGGGACGACGAGGTGTCATGCGCCAAGCCTAGCGACGCGGCGGGCAATGGCGTAGGCCACGTGCAAGTCGGGATAACCTCCAGAGGTGATCTGTCAGCGATCTTCTCGAGTCTCAGTCGTTGCGTTGCCCGCTCTGGTTTTCGTTGCTGCGGCGACGCTGGCCGGCTGCTCGTCGACCCCCTCAGAATCGACGCCCTCGGCCACGGCGAGCGGAAGCGTGACGACTCCTGCGCCGACGCCCTCGCCTTCGCCCTCGCCCTCCCCCACGCCCCTCGCTTTGGCGAAGCACCCCCTCACCGGGCTTGCGCAGACAACCCCCGCCACCCGGCCAGCACTGATGGTGAAGATCGACAACGTGGGTGGTGCCCTCCCCCAGACCGGCGTGCCAATGGCCGACATCGTGTTCGAGGAGCCGGTTGAGGGTGGGCTCACCAGGTTGGTCGCTGTGTTCAACACGGTCGACCCCGGCGTGGTCGGACCAATCCGTTCGGCGCGACCCATCGATGCCCAGATCGCCCGCATGCTGGGCAACAGCATCCTGATGTTCTCGGGCGCGTCGCGCTATGAGATCAGACCGGTCAAGCGCGACAGTAAAGCCACCTTGATCGCCGACGACTGGAACACGGCGCCGGGTACCTTCGAGCGCAACCCCGACAAGAGCGGTGACCACACCCTCTTCGGCAGTGCCACGAAGGCCTGGGCTTGGGCCGCGAGGAAGGGCACGCCCGACACCGCACCCAACCAGCCCTTCGCGTTCTCCGATGCGCGGTCTGCCAGCGCCGTGCCCACCAAGGACGTCAGCATCCGCTTTGAAGGCACCCGTGTCGAGTGGACGTGGAGCGCCTCGAAGTCGGTGTGGAAGCGCTCGCAGAACGGCAGCCCGCACGAGGACACAGAGTCCGGGCAGTTGACGGCCGACACGGTGGTGATCCTGTCGGTGCCCATCAGCTACGACCCCCAGCTGCATGACGTGCTGGGCAACCCCACGCCAGTGGTGAGCCTCGAGGGAACCGGAACCGTGTGGCTGCTGCGCGACGGCACCAAGACCCGCGGCACGTGGTCGCGCGCGAACATCGACGCCCCGCTGGTGCTGACCGACGCCTCGGGTGCGGTGCTGGGTGTCAAGCCCGGACACACCTGGGTGGAGATTCTCCCGCAGCCCGCGAAGCCTGAGTGAGGTCTGCGCCGCATACGGCGGCTGATGCACGTCACAGCCGTTGGCCCTCACCGTTCGCGGTGGGGGCCAACACTGTTCTACGCTGCGAGCACCACCACTTCACGCAAGGAGCAGGCTATGGAGCGCGACCTCTTCGGTCCCGAGCACCACGAGTACCGCGCAGTTCTGCGCGACTTCTGTGCCAAGGAGATTGAGCCTCACCTCACCACGTGGGAAGAGGCCGGTATCTCGCCGAAGAGTCTGTTCCAACAGCTCGGCGAGCTGGGTGCCACTGGCATCCAGTTTCCTGAGGAGTTCGGGGGCGCGGGCGTTTCGTCATTCCTCTACAACGTGATCCTCGGTGAGGAGTTGGCGCGGCTGCCCATTCACCTCGGCGGCATCGGCCTCCACCTCGACATCGTGGTGCCGTACTTCCTCGAGCTGGCCAACGACGAGCAGCGGCAGCGGTGGTTCCCAGGCCTGGTCAGCGGCGAACTCGTGTCGTGTATCGGTATGACCGAGCCGGGTACCGGCTCCGACCTCGCGGGCATCGCCACCACCGCGGTGCGCGATGGAGACCACTACGTAGTCAACGGCTCGAAAACCTTCATTACCGGCGGCGTGAACGCTGACCTCGCTGTGGTGGTGTGTCGCACCGGCCGATCCGACGACCGTCGTGGCGGCCTGAGCCTGCTGGTGGTCGAGGACGGCATGCCGGGCTACGACCACAGTCGCAAGCTCGCCAAGTTGGGCATGTGGGCCACCGACACCGCCGAACTGTTCTTCGACTCGGTGCGGGTGCCGGTGTCCAACCTCCTCGGCGAGGAGGGCAAGGGGTTCGAGTACCTCGGCCGCAACCTGCCTCAGGAGCGCCTAGCCATCGCCGTGGGCGCGATCAGCACGTGCGAGATGGCCATTGAACGAACGGTCGCCTACGTGACCGACCGCACGGCATTCGGCAAGACGATCGCCACGTTCCAGAACACCAAGTTCGAGCTGGCCGATATGGCCGCCGACGTTGAGGCCGGCCGGGCAATGGTCGATCGAGGCATCGTGGAGCTCGATCGAGGTCGGCTCACCGCTGCCGATGCGGCCAAGGCGAAGCTCTTCGCCACCGACCTGCAGGGCGAGGTGATGGACCGATGCCTGCAGCTCTTCGGCGGATACGGCTTCATGCGCGAGTACCCGATCGCCAAGATGTTCGCCGATGCGCGGGTGTCGCGCATTTACGGGGGTACCAACGAGATCATGAAGGTGATCATCGCGCAGTCGATGGGACTGTAGTGCGCGGTGGTCTCGGCCGCTCCCACCCGCAGCCCTGACGTAGAAGGTCACCCACAGTTCGTCGGGTGTGTGGAGGTCAGGTGCGGCTCAGGGCGAGGGCATCGATCTTGACGAGCTTTCCGCTGGTGGTGACGCGCACCGACACCTTGCCGGTCTTGTTGGCCTTGAACCGGGTGAGGGTGAGCAGGCTGCGGGTGGCGGTGCCGGCCTTGTAGAGGTTGAGGGTGCCGACCTTGCTGGTGCCGATGTAAAGGTCGACCGTGCCGCAGGTGCGACAGCGCCAGGCCACGATGCCGATTTGGCGGACGGTGGCGGAGGAGGCGGTGGTCAGGCTCGCGCCCTTGCGGGTGGTGGTCGAGGCGGTGCTGGCGATCCAGCCTGACGAGGTGGTGCGGGTCCAGGCGGTGCTGCTGCTGCGGGTGAGGGCGCGCTCGTCGACGGGAATGGTGGTGCACTTCTCGGCCGACCAGGCACTGGTGTTGAGGTTGTTGTCACGCGCTTGGGTGGAGAAGCAGTAGCGCGTGCCGGGGCTGCCGGTGAACCTCCCGGTGCGGGCGGTGGAGTTCGACTTCCAGGGAGAGTAGGTGGTGAACGTGCCGCCGCTGGCGGGCTGGCTACGGACGATGACGTACGTGTACTCCACCCCGGATGTTCTGTCGTCTGTAACCACCGGGTCGGTGGCAGTCCAGGACACGGTGAACACGGCGGAGGCTTGCAGGGTTGCTGTGGGTGCGGTGACGCGCGCGACCGGGGCGGGAGTGTCTGGCGAGCCCACGGTCAGCGGGACCGTTGAGAAGATCCTGATTCCGTTGCCCAGTGAGCCGGCACCTCCCCAGCCCCAGCACTGCACGGCGCCGCCAGTGAGCAGCGCGCATGTTTGGTCGCCATCGGTGGTGATGGCGGTGGCGGTGGTCAGGCCGGTCACGGTGACTGGCACGTTTGACTGGGTGGTGCTGTTGTTGCCGAGCTGGCCGTCCCAGTTGGCGCCCCAGCACTGCGCCCCGCCGCCGGCGAGCACTGCGCACGTGACATCACCATCGGCGGTGATGGCGGTAGCGGTGGTGATACCGGTGACGGTAACGGGCACGTGTGACTCGGTGGTGCTGTTGTTGCCGAGTTGACCGGCGTAGTTGGCACCCCAGCACTGCACGGTGCCGCCGGTGAGCAGCGCGCACGTGTGCTGGCCTCCGGCGCTGATGGCGGTGGCGGTGGTGGTGAGGTCGGTGACGG
>WLOZ01000129.1 GCA_009699025.1 Actinomycetota bacterium | reverse complement strand
GGTCGACGTCGACCGGTTGGCTACGGTCCACGCTCCGAGTCCTGCGATCAGCGCGAGCACGAGCACCCCCGCAATCAAGGCGTAGCGCTTGGACGTGCGACTCATGATTCACTCCTCCAGTACCCCAACGGTGCCCGACGCCCGGCCACCGGTAGATCGTCGTGGTGCGGTCTAGGAATCCTGCAACCCACCTTTCCAAACGGATAGACCGCACCCCAGCCCGTTCGCGTCTGGCCACAGTACTGAGCAGTTCTCAATGCCGCACCTCCTCCACTTCCTCCCGGCACCTTTGGTCAATCGGTGACCGTCTTGGGATTCTTTGGTCAATCGGTGACCAGGGAAGGCGGGGTTGTCCTGGAAGGGAGCGGTCGGACGTGTGACTGGAAGCACCTTCCGGTGGAAGGGAGCTGTGTCGCTGTGTCGCTGACGTTGCCGCGGGCGCCCACGGCTCGATGAGACCCTCGATTTCATCGGGATGCCATCAGGAGGGAACTGACTCGCAACCTGACGCGCCTACCTTCTGAGGCATGACCATGAGCATGAGCGTCGACGACCTTCTGCAGGGACAGGTGGACTGGCGTGAGGGTGCTGCCTGCCGTGATGTTGAACCTGAACTGTTCTTTCCCAGTAGCACAGGGGCCGGCCTTCAGATGCAGACCGATCAAGCCAAGGCCGTGTGCCACGGTTGTCCGGTGCTCGACCGGTGCCTCGGCTTCGCGCTAGGCACCGACCAGACAGAGGGAATCTGGGGCGGACTCACCACGCAGGAACGCAGGGCCGCGAGGCGAGCCCTGCCATCGGCCCGCATGTTCGGGTTCCGCTGACCATCACTCGGCTGACGTCGCGCTTGTGAGACCAATCGCGCACTGCCTTGACAGTGGTGCCGAATGCCCGCGAGTGGCAGCCTCCACCAGTGGGGGACCCAAGAGGTCGTGTCTTCCTCGCCCCTTCACCCAGCGAGCATGGACTCGGCATCAGGATGGCTCTAGATCGGGTTACTCCAAGCTCGTCCACCGGCTGCGTCGACGACCACAATGCGTCGGTATAACGCATCGGCATCGCAGTCGAGAAGGGCTCTCGTGATCAGTCCCTGGCCGTCGGTGCCGAGAATGGTGCCCAAGCGGCGACCACCCCGCCCCACCGACACACTCGTACCGTGTTCCTGTTCGCGCTGAACGCGAATTGTTCGAGCTGGCGAACACTCCACCATGACACCACCCTCGACCACTTCGACATGGTGAATGGTGGGCCCGTTGGAAAAGTACGACTGTCCGGTACGCAGCGCAGCGAGTACAGCTTCCTGAGTGCGTTCAGCGGCGCGCACCATGGTCCACGCCAGGCCGAGCTCGAACAGTGGGTAGTGCTGATCGTCGGTACCGATTCCGAAAACGGTGCGGCCGCTGCCTAGCATCGCGTCCCACCACGCCGATGAGTCGCCGCGACCATCTTCAGCATCCGACGAGCCGTTGAACACTTCGATGCCCGCTACGCCGTCAGCGTCGATGATGTCGTCGATCGACAACTGGTTCCAGTACGGATGTGCCGTGTAGACGACCGCTCCCATGGTGGCCGCCCAGGCTGCGCCGTGCGAAAGCGAAGGGAAAGTCCGCACTTCCCAATTCTCCTCCGCGTTGAACATCCAGTTGGCCCGATCGCCGCCGGGATCGTCGGGTAGATGATCGATACCCCACACTAGGAATTCCGCGGACTGACGCGGATAGCTAGGCGTGCGTAGGTCAAAGCCGAGTTCGGCGCCGGGAATCGTGAGGAGCCGATCGGTTGACGGTGCTTCCGCGATGCGCCAGTGGTCGGTGATCGACAGCACATCGAACCCGGCCTCTTCGTAGGCGTGAGCCAACGTGTGCGGTGTCAGGGTTCCGTCGCTCACGGTCGAATGCGTGTGCAGAGCGCACTTGAGCCACTCGCCCCCCGCCAGAAACGGGTTGGCACTTTCGGTACTCATCGGTGCTCCTTCGTTAGTCGCGAAGCCGCGGATCTAGCACTTCTTCCAACGCGTACCCGCACAGTGTGAAGGCGAGCGTGACACACACGACGGCTAACCCGGGCGGCACGATCCACCACCAGTAGCCGTTGGCCATCGCGCCGCCGCTGAATGCCTCTTCAATCGTGCGACCCCACGACACTGACGTGGGGTCGCCGAGTCCGAGAATCGACAGCGTTGTCTCTGACAAGATCGCGATAGCGACGGTGAGAACGGCCTGCGCGAAGATGACCGGAAACACGCTGGGTACAACGTGACGCGTGAGAATCGCGGTGTCGCGAGCTCCCAGTGCGCGCGCTCGTTCGACGAACGGCAACCCACGCACACTCAGAGTCTGGGCTCGCACCACTCGCGCAGTGAGCGCCCACGATGTCACGGCGATAACGATGATGACATTGAGCAGAGTCGGTCCGAGGATGGCCGCCATGACGATGGCCAACACCAGCCACGGAATCACGAGGAACCAGTCGATCAGTGCGCCCAGCACTCGATCGATGGCGGTTCCGCCGTAGTAGCCGCTGAGCAACCCGAAGACTGCGCCGATGAAGACCGCGGCCGCCGTTGCCGCGAGGCCGACTGTCAATGACACTCGAGTCCCGACGATCAGCAGGCTCAGCACCGAGCGCCCGAACGAATCAGTGCCAAGCGGGTAGCCGGCGGTTGGTGGACTATTCGGAGTGCCCGTGGCGCTAGACGGATCAATCGAGTCGGGAGACACCAGCAGGGGAGACAGCACCGCGACAACGCCGAACGCGACCAAAACGATCAGGCCGATCAGCCCGCGCCTGTTTCGACGGTAGGCGCTCCAGCCGCGCGACAAGCCGATGCGGCGCCGCTGCCACGCGAGGTGTGAGGCCGACGTTCGGTGAGGTGGCTTGATGTCGACCATGTCAGATCTGCTCCACCCGCGGATCGAGCAACCCGTACGCGATGTCGGCAATCAGGTTGGCGACGATCACGGCACCACTCGACAGGAGGAACACGGCCTGCAGCACCGGATAGTCCAACGTCTGGATGGCCTGGTAGGTGAGCAGGCCGAGGCCTGGCCACGAGAACACGGTCTCAATCACGATGGCTCCACCGAGCACGAATCCGAAACTCAGCACCACGAGGGTGATCGTGGGCAATATCGCGTTGGGAGCCGCGTGGCGACGACGCACAAGAGGATCAGTGAGCCCCTTCGCGCGAGCGAGCCGAATGTAGTCCTGTGACTTCACATCGATCATGGAGGCGCGCATCACGATGAAGAATTGACCGACGTAACCGAGCGCGAGCGTGAGCACGGGAAGTGCCAAGTGTGACGTGACGTCACCCACGCCTCCACCGGATTCGGCCGACGAGTAGCCGCCGGCCGGAAACCAGCCGAGCGCGCCAGCGAACAGGATGAGCAACATCATGCCGAGCCAGCCCTCTGGAGTGGCGTACAACAGAAGTGAGCCGTAGAGGCTGCCGTTGTCGATTCCACTTCCGCGCCGCCAGCCGGCCCGCATTCCGAGCATCACACCCACAACGGCCGCAATCAGCGTGCCGAGTCCGACGAGCAGGATGGTGGGCCACATTCGATCGGCAACCATCGACACCACCTCGCGTCCTGACAGGATGCTCACCCCGAGGTTGCCGGTCAACGTCTCACGCAGGTACGTGAGGTACTGCTGGGGAAGCGGCTGATCGAGTCCGAAGAGTTCGCGTTGGTGTGCCAGCGCTTCGGGCGACAGCCGTTGGCTGCGAGCGAGAAGCGCCGCCGGGTCGCCGGGCATGATCCTGAACAGGAAGAAGTTGACCGACAGGATGAACCACAGCGTCAAGAGAGCCCAACCTGCCTTGCGGGCTAGGAAAGTCAGACTCATGGGGTCGACCAGCCGGGTCTAGTCGCGCTCGTCGCGCTCTGCAGCACCGCGACTGCGGCGCACAACCACGGCAACCAGTGCGACCACGATGAGGGTGATGACTGCCCACACCCACGGCGGAATTCCGGCACTACCGGACGACGTAGGCGAGTTGGAGCCATCAACGGCGGCGACCGGATGCGCGTTCACCATGCTGGTGTAGACATACGACGGCATCAGGTAGCCGTTGCCCTCGGGCACTGGCGTGAGTCCCGCCACCTTGTCGGTGCGGTAGGCCTCGATGGTCTCGGGGTACACGAGAACGACGTTGGGCACCTGGTCGTACACGTACTGCTGCATGTCGTCGACGATTACTTTGCGTTCGGCGGGATCGAGCGTGGCCTGCTGCTTGGCAAACATGGTGTCGTACGTGGGGTCGTTCCAGCAGCCGTCGCTGAGACCGGGGCACGGAGTGCTCGTGAATGCCGACAACTGGTAGTTCGGATCTGGATCACCGCTCCAGTACCAGATGTACGCGTCAAAGTCTCCGGCCTGTTGGAGGTCGTACATCTTTCCTGCTGTCACGGGCTGAACCTTGACCGCGATGCCGATCTTCTTGAGAAACGAAGCGATGAGCTGTCCGGCCTGCGTGCTGCCAGAGGTGTCATCCGACACCGGCATGCGAATCGTCAGCGGCTGCCCAGTCTTGGGGTCAACTCGAACGCCGTCAGCGCCCATCGTGTAGCCGGCCTTGTCAAGCATCGTGTTGGCTGCGGCAGGGTCGTAGGGGATGACCTTGTCTTTCGGCACGGTGAGATGCCAGTAAGTCGACAACGGCCGAATGATGGTCTCGCCAGGAGTCGCCGAGCCCGGATACACCTTGTCGACGATTTGCTGCTTATCGATCGCCATCTCAATCGCCTTGCGCACGGTAAGGTCCGCAAGCGCGGGGAGCGGCTTCGAGGCTGCGCCCTGCCCGCCGAAGTTGAAGGCGAGGTTGACCCATGAGTCAGCGACAACCCTCTGCACCGCGACGTTGGGGATCGCAGTGACCGCAGGCAGCAGAGAACCCTCGATACCGTCGGCGATGTCGATCTGACCGTTCTTCAGCGCCTGCACCATGGCGTCTTGGTTCGTGAACAGTTGGAATTCGATGGTGTCGTAGGCGGGCTTGGTACCCCAGAAGTTGGGGTTACGAGTAAACGTCCAGTTCTGCCCGGGGTTGGCGCTCGACATGACATACGGACCTGATCCCACGTTGGGCAGAGTCTCTGCGGCGCGGATGGTCTTGGCGTCGGCGTTCGCGTACTTCTTCCAGACGTGTTCGGGTACGACGTATGACCAGGCTGGCACTGTGGGCCCGTTGGTGGGTATCGGCGACTTCCACACCAGGGTGAGATCGTCGGGTGTCTCGAAGGTGGTGCCTTCAGGGAAGTACCCGCTGAAGTAGTCGAACTGCTTGTCAATGACGAACCTGTAAGAAAACGCAACGTCTTTCGAGGTGAGGGGCTGACCGTCGCTCCACATGAGACCTGGCTGCAGGTGACACGTCCAGACCGTGCGATCGGCGTTGGGATCACAGCCGGTGGCAAGGGAGGGGGCGGCCGTGAGGTCCTTGTCGCCAAACCGGAGCAGCATGTCGTACTGCATCACTACTGCTTGCCACTCTGCGACAGAAGCCACCGCGAAGATGTTGGGGTTGTCGATGCCTGAGGTGATACCAATGCGCAGCACCGAAGGGGCGGTGCTCCCCGTAGCGGAAGGAGAGGGAGCGACAGAGTCGGCGGTAGCAGAGGTGGCGAGCCAGCCAACTCCGGCGATCAGCGCACAGAGGCAGAGCACGAGAGGACGAAGAGCACGGATCACTCGATAATCCTTTCACTGCAGCACGACCTGTGAAATCACTCGATGTGCGAGCACAAGATTGTGAAGGTTCAGGGCTGTCGTTTGATCAATGTAGCGTGAAGTGCCGAATCGCTGGATTGCCTCAACGGATCATCCGGGCGGTGACGGTGACCAGGGGGTCAGCCAGACTTGTGCTGGAGTCGTCTGCCGTGTCTCGTGGTGGCGCTGCTGCGGTGAGAGTAGCGTCGCGTCATGGACGACACCGCGGCTGTCACGCTCACGCCCTCGACCGACCCATTCCCCACGTTCCCAGCGGATTTCGTATGGGGAACAGCCACCGCCGCATATCAGATCGAAGGTGCCTGG
>WLOZ01000128.1 GCA_009699025.1 Actinomycetota bacterium | reverse complement strand
GGTATGGCGATCAGCGCACCTCCCAGCGAGGTCAGGGCGCTGTCGCCCACCGCTCCCCCGGGCAGCGACCCGCTTCGCGACGCCTCCCCTAGCCCCCGGAAGGCTGACGCGCCGGCACGCTTGGCGATGCTGACCCCCAGCGCGCACTGCGCTGCCAGCAGTGCCAGCACCCAGAGCCAGCCGATGAGGTCGGCCAGCCACCAGACCACCGCGATCTCGGCCACAAGCCACCCGAGTATCGCGAGGGCGATCAGCGGCCGTCGCATTGCTCAGACCGTCCGGCGGCGCGAGCGGTTTCGGGACGTGAGCACGCCCTTGAGCTGAGCGGCCCGCTCGCGAGCACCCCAGCGAGTCACCTGCAGCAGTGCCTCAATCACGATGGCTCGGCTCATCTTGCTCTGGCCGAACTGGCGCTCGACGAAGGTGATCGGAACCTCGTCAACCCTCAGCCCGGCCTCGGCCACACGGCTCGCGAGGTCGACCTGAAAGACATATCCGGCGCTGCCTACGCCCTCGAGGTCGATCGCGCGCAGCGTGTCGGCGCGGAAAGCCCGGTACCCCCCGGTCGCGTCGGCCAGCGCCAGGCCGAGCAGCGCGCGGGTGTAAAGATTTCCGCCGCGGCTGAGCACCTTACGCGAGGTCGGCCAGTTGACTACCTCCCCGCCCGGCACCCATCGCGACCCCAGCACGAGGTCGCTGGTGCGCAGGCGGTCGAGCAGTCGCGGCAACTGCGAGGGGTCGTGTGAGCCGTCGGCGTCCATCTCGACTAGCACGTCGTATTCTGCGGCGAGCCCCCATCCGAACCCGGCGATGTACGCCGCGCCGAGTCCTTCCTTGCCGGGGCGGTGCAACACGTTGACGTGGGAGTCGGCGGCCGCGAGCGAGTCGGCGATCGGGCCCGTTCCGTCGGGAGAGTTGTCGTCGACGACTAAAACCTCGACTTCGGGCACGGCATCTCGGAGCCTGCCGACGATCATCGCGATGTTCTCGCGCTCGTTGTACGTGGGAATGATCACCAGAATGCGGCCGAGGTCGGCGAAGGCTCCGGCGGCCGGGTTCGCCGACTCTGTGCTTTCGCTCACCTGACGTCGATCTCCTGCGCAGTGGGGGATGTGCCTCGGCCGGCTGGCCGGCCTGTTGAGGATGACCCTAGCCTCCTCCGCATCAGAGCAAACAGCGCGGCAAGCAGTCCGAGTGCCACCAGCGTCAACTCGGGCCGCTCCCCCAGCCTGTCGGACATCGTGAGGCTGTCAGTCTGGGTCACCGACGCAACGAGGCTGCCCGCGACAAACTCGGGCAGCAAGTCGGTGACCTGGCCCCGCGTGGAGATAATCGCGCTCACACCGCTGGTGGCGGCGACAAGTGTGGCGCGCCCGTGCTCAACCGACCGGAGACGGGTGATTGCGAGTTGCTGCTCGGGCTGGCCGGTGTAGCCGTAGGTGGCGTTGTTGGTCTGCACCACCAGCAGACGTCCGCCCCCGGTGATGGCATCGCGCACCACCTGGTCGTCGGCGACCTCGAAGCAAATCACGTCGCCCACCGTGGCGGGGCCCAGGGTGAGCACGCCCGGCGTATCTCCTGCGGCGAAGTCTCGCGGAATGAGCGCGAAGCGGTCGATCAGCTTGCTGAGCACATCACGGAATGGGATGTACTCGCCGAAGGGCACGGGATGTCGCTTCGCGTACCGTTGGGCAGGGCCAGAGCCCGGGTTCCACACGATTCCAACGTTGAGCACGGTGGTGGAGTCGGCGGGATTGGTCATGACCGCGCCCACCAGAACGGGTGCGCCGATGGCGTCAACCGCCGACTGGATGTCGGCGGCGATCACAGGATTCGCGTACGGGTCGAAGTCACTGGTGTTCTCGGGCCACACGACGAACTCGGGCGCAGGCTCTAGGCCTGCTGCCACGTCGGCCGCGAGTTGCTTGGTCGCGCGGATGTGGTTGTCGAGCACGTCCCTCGGATTGCCAAGGAAGCCGAGACCCGCGCGCGGCACATTGCCCTGCACCACCGCCGCGGTCACCGATGACTCGCTTCCCGGCTGCGGCAGCACGGAGACCCCGGAGGTTGCGAGAGCCGCCAGCACCACTCCGGCGGCGAGCACGAGGGCTCCTGCAGCGCGCCGGGCTGAGCGTTCTGGAAGTTGTCCCCATCGCGGGCTGCCGCCCAGTGCGGGCCACAGCCGCAGGGTCGCGGCGGCCAACAGCGCCCCCAGCAGCGCGACAGAGAAAGTCACCAGAGGAGCGCCACCCACGGTCGAGAGAAAGACCAGGGGCGAGTCGGCCTGAGAGAACGCGAGTCGGCCCCAGGCGAAACCGCCCCAGGGGATATGGTCGCGCAGGTACTCGCCAACATTCCAGCAGCACGCGGCCCACAGCGGCCAGAGGGGTAGCCGGGTGACGAGCGCCACCATCACTCCGGTGAGAACCACCCAGAACACGCAGATCAGCGACAGCATGACCCAGGCGTCATCACCCACGACGCGCATCCAGCTGATCAGGGGCAGGAAGAAGGCGGCACCGTACACCGCGGCAATGAGGGCGGCCCCCCACGCTCCGCGCCGCCACAGGCAGAGGGTGAACACCGCGATCGACGGGACGGCGAGCCAGTATGAGTTGTGGGGTGGGAATGCCCACGCGAGTCCGAGTCCGGCAATGGCCGAACACACCAGTCGGAGCGCTCCGACCGCGCCTGCACGTGCGCTCACTGCCATGGGACGAACGTAACGCCTCGGACGTTCCGACTCACGGTACGACGACGGTGCCGCGCGCCGTGACGCACAGCAGGGGCGGATCAAGCACGGCGGCGGCGCTGGCGGAAACCTCGGGAGTGGCCCGCGCCACAACGCGTGCCTCGAACTCGATGTCACGGCTGCGACGGCCCACTCGCACGATGGTGCCCAGGGCCTCAACCAGGTCTCCCCCGCGCACCTCGCTCACGAACTGCACATCGGAGTACGACGCGAAGAGCCCCTCGTCGCCGTCGGCGCGGATGCCCAGCTCGGTGGCAACGTCGCCGAATAGCCCGAGCAGGTAGGCGCCGTCGACGAGCGAGCCGCCGTAGTGCGAGTGCGAGTGCGGAATGTAGCGGCGGTGTACGGCGGTGAGCCCGAGTCGAGGGTCGGCGGTCATGGTGAGCCCTTCGTGGTGGAAGTGCGGGCAGGTGCCGGACAGAGCCGTGACACGAGAAACGATGCGACCTCGGAGGGGGTGGTGCCCTTGCCAAAGATGCGGTCGACGCCGAGTTCGTCGGTCATGGTCTCGTCAAAGCGCGGGCCGCCAATGACCACCAGCGGTCGACGTCCGGCAGGGAAGGCCTCGCGGAAGGCGGCGGTCATCTCGCGCACATTGTGCAGGTGCGAGTCGCGCTGCGTGACGACCTGCGACACCAGTACCGCGTCGGCCTTGGCGCGGGTGGTCTCCTCGACGAGCAGGGGCACGCTCACCTGGGCGCCGAGGTTGACCACCTGCATCTCGGAGTAGTACTCGAGACCCTTCTCGCCGGCGAAGCCCTTGATGTTGAGGATGGCGTCGATGCCCACCGTGTGTGCGTCGGTACCAATGCACGCGCCCACGACCACCAGCGGGCGGCGCAGGCGCGTTTTGATAAGGGCGTTGACGTCCTTGGGTGACAGCAGCGGGAAGTCGCGCTCGATCACCTGCACCTTGTCGACCTCGACGAGGTGCTGCACCGACCCGTACACCACAAAGAATGTGAAGTCGGGGCCCATCGGTTTGGCGTGCACGACCAATGCCGGGTCGAGTCCCATCTTGCGGGCGAGCTGTAGGGCTGCACCTTCGGCGCGCTTGGTGTGCGGGAGTGGCAGCGTGAACGACACCTGCACCATGCCGTCGCCCGTGGAGTCGCCGTAGGGACGCACGATCGTGCTCATGACTGCCCCTCGAGAATGTCGGTGGCCGGGTTCAGGTAGCCCTCCGACTTTGCGACCACGCCATCGAGGCCGCGTCCCTTGTCGGCGGGGCGCTTCATCAGACCGAAGGTGCCGTCGGCGATGGCGTCGAGCAGCGTGTCGTCGACGATCCGTTCGAGGAGGTCGATGGCCTCGGCCAGAACCGTGTGGGCGCGCTGCACGATGAAGCCGTCGCGGGGTGGATGAAAATCCTCGCGCAGCCCTCCGGCAGCGTTGAGCACGTACCGCACGTTCTGCAGGGCGAGGTCGCGGTCGGAGAGCCAGGGCGTGACCACCGCCTCGGTCATCATGCCCACGAGCAGGATGCCCTGGCCGGTGAGGGCACCCACGAGGTTGAAGAAGCCGTCGAGAAGATAGCCACGGAAGATGTCGCCGGTCATGTGCTTGGTGGGGGGCATCCACTTGAGCGGCGCGTCGGGAAAGAGTTCGCGCGCGAGCAGCGCGTGTGCCAGCTCGAGCCGAAACGAGTCGGGGATGTCGGGCTGAATCTCGAAGGCGTGGCCCAGGCCCAGTTGCCAGTTGGCGAGCCCGGCCTCCTTGGCGAAGAACTCATTGAGCAGTTGCGACACCGTGACCGTGTGCGCGGCGTCGATGGCATCGGCGGTGGTGAGGTAGTTGTCCTCGCCGGTGTTGATGATGATGCCGGCGCGCGCGTGAATCTGCCGCGAGAACCGCTGGTCGACGAAGGTGCGAATCGGGTTGATGTCGCGGAAGAGGATTCCGTACATCGAGTCGTTGAGCATCATGTCGAGGCGCTCGAGCCCGGCAAGGGCGGCGATTTCAGGCATGCACAGACCGCTGGCGTAGTTGGTGAGCCGCACGTAGCGGCCGAGCTCCTTTGACACCTCGTCAAGCGCGGCCCGCATGATGCGGAAGTTCTCCTGGGTGGCGTAGGTTCCGGCGAATCCCTCATGCGTGGCGCCCTCGGGTACGAAGTCGAGCAGCGACTGCCCCGTAGACCGAATTACCGCGATGACGTCGGCACCCTCTCGCGCGGCGGCCACTGCCTGCGGCACGTCTTCGTCAATGTCGCCGGTGGCCACGATGAGGTAGATCCAGGGAGTTGGTGGGTTGCCGTACCTGCTGATGAGTCGGTCGCGCTGGGCGCGGTTGCGGTCGATGCGAGCGACTCCGCGTGCCACCGCCTTGGCCGACGCAGCGGCCGCGCGGTCGCGCTCGCGGTCGTGGGGAACTCGAAATGTGATCGCCCCTGAGGCGGCGCGGTGAGCTAGCGACTCGAGGTCGTGCACTCCCTCGCGCCGCATGGCGTCCCACACGGGCAGCGCGACCCCGCTGCCGAGCCCACAGTCGGCACTCACTCGGTCAACCATGTGGTTGACCCACGGGATGCCCTCAACGTCGGCTCCGCTCAGACCCGCGAGGCGAAGTACGGCACGCTCGACCGACACGGTGGTGTGGGCGCGGGCAAGGTCGACTACAGGGGCTCCGGCTCGGCGCGCGAGGTTACGAGCCTTGGCGACAGTGCGTCGGTCGAGGTGCAGAAGGTTGCTCATGCTCGCGACTCCGCGGCTAGGCGTGCCTCGAATAGCGATCGAACGGCGGGGGTCGCGCGGAACAGGTTGAGCGCGTAGTCGGCATGGCCGGTGGAAAAGCCGTTGCCGATCACCATGGTGACGTCGGCGGCGAGGCCCTCGGCGCCGAGGGCCGCAGCCGTAAACGAGGTGGCCATCGAGAAGAAGATGATGGTGCCTCCATCGGCCGTCGACAGGATTGCCCCATGCTCGCACCCCGGCACATCGACGCACACCACGGTGATGTCGGCGGGCCCGCCCAGCGCGGCGGCCACAGCATCGGAGAGCTGCACGGGGTCGCGGGCGTCGGCCAGCACGACGATGTCGGCGAGGCCGCTGGCGGCGAGTGACATCTGCTCACGCTCTACAGGCACAATCGCTGCGACCTTCGAAGCGCCCTCAGCGCGCGCGGCAGCGAGCGACAGCGAACCGCTCTTACCCGCTCCGCCGATGACCGTCACTGTGGGTGACACTCCCCGGTCGAGGTACTGACGCACCACGCGGGCCACGAGCGCCGGAGCGCCGCACACGTCCATGACGGCCATGGCGAGGGCCTCGGGCACATCGTTGGGCACGTGGGCGGCGATGGAGCGCTGGAACAGGATCGCGGTTCCGTCGCACGGCACCTG
>WLOZ01000127.1 GCA_009699025.1 Actinomycetota bacterium | reverse complement strand
GCGCCGCAACCGAGTGGAGCGCTGCGCGCGAGGCTCGCTGGAATGAACGCCGCAGCGCGAGGTCTTCCACGGGGTATCCGGTGAGCACCATCTCGGGGAAGGCCACCAGGTGCGCGCCCGCGCGCACCGCCTCATGTGTGCGGCGCACCACGAGCTCGGCGTTGCCGACGAGGTCGCCCACGGTGGGATTGACCTGGGCCAGGGCCAGACGCAGTTGAGGCATGGCGCAACGCTACCGCTGAGCGGTGGTCAGGCCGAGGGAGTCTATCGAGCGTGGCGTAACACGAACGAAACCATCGGCGGCGATGATGGGCACATGGACAAGCAGACCGAGTTCGTGCTGAGGACCATCGAGGAGCGGGATATCCGGTTCGTCCGGCTGTGGTTCACCGATGTGCTGGGGGTGCTCAAGTCGGTGGCAATCGCCCCCGCCGAACTTGAGGGCGCCTTCGTTGAGGGAATCGGCTTCGACGGCTCGGCGATCGAGGGCTTCGCGCGGGTGTACGAGTCCGACATGCTGGCCAAGCCCGACCCCTCGACCTTTCAAGCGCTTCCCTGGCGGGGGGAGTCCAACGGAGTGGCGCGAATGTTCTGCGACATCCTGCTGCCCGACGGCACGCCGTCGTATGCCGACCCGCGCCGCGTGCTCAAGCGCACGCTCGAGCGCGCGGCCGACCTCGGCTTCACGTTCTACACGCACCCGGAAATCGAGTTCTACCTGTTCGAGGGCGAGCCCAAGCCGGGTGAGTTGCCGGTGCCGGTCGACCAGGCGGGCTACTTCGACAACGCTCCGGGGGCGGCGCACAACTACGACTTCCGCCGTAAGGCAATCACGCTGCTCGAGTCGATGGGCATCTCAGTCGAGTTCAGCCACCACGAGGGCGGGCCCGGGCAGCAGGAGATCGACCTCCGCTACGCCGACGCGCTCACCACCGCCGACAACATCATGACCTTCCGACTGGTGATGAAGGAGGTCGCGCTCGACCAGGGGGCGTTCGCGTCGTTCATGCCCAAGCCGTTCGCCGACCATCCGGGCTCGGGTATGCACATGCACCTGTCGCTCTTCGAGGGCGACCGCAACGCGTTCTACGAGGCCGGGTCCGAGTACCAGTTGTCGAGGGTGGGCCGATCGTTCATCGCGGGCCTGTTGCTCCACGCCCCCGAAATCACCGCGATCACCAACCAGTGGGTCAACTCCTACAAGCGTCTCGCGGGGGGCGGTGAGGCGCCGTCCTACGTCTGCTGGGGTCACAACAACCGCTCGGCCCTGATTCGCGTGCCCATGTATAAGCCACAGAAGGGCAACTCGACCCGCATCGAGCTCCGCTCGGTCGATAGTGCCTGCAACCCCTACCTCGCCCTGGCCGTGATTCTGGCGGCCGGGCTCAAGGGCATTGAGGAGGGATATGAGCTCCCGCCCGGCGCCGAGGATGACGTGTGGTCGCTCACCGACGCCGAACGCCGGGCCATGGGCATCCTGCCGCTTCCCATCAGCCTTGACCAGGCCATCGTGGCCATGGAGCAGAGCGAACTGGTGGCCGAGACGCTGGGCGAGCACGTGTTCGACTTCTTCCTGCGCAACAAGCGGGCGGAGTGGGCCGAGTACAGGCGTCAGGTCACGCCATGGGAGCTCGCCCGCTATCTGCCGTCGCTCTAACCGCTGGGCGTTGCACATCCTTCCGCTGGGGACGTCAGGTCCCGGTAGATTGTGACGGTGCCCAATCTCCGCGTCCCTCGCGTGCTCGCCGTGCAGAGCGATGCCACCGCACCGCCTGCTCGGGGTGGAGCCTGGATCAACCAGCGCGGGGTGGAGATCGAGGTTGTCCACGCCTGGCAGGGCGACCCTCTGCCCGACTCTCTCGCGGGCTACGACGGGCTGATGGTGCTCGGGGGAGCCATGGGCGCCGAGGACGATCACGTCGCCGACTGGCTGCCGCAGTTGCGCCGGTTGATGCGCGAGGCCGTCGAGGCTGACCACCCGGTGCTGGGGCTGTGTCTGGGCCTGCAACTGATTGCGGCTGCATGTGGGGGCGTCGTTGCGCTTGGCCAGACCCCTGAGTTTGGGCTCGGTGAGATCGAACTCACCGCCGCCGGCCGCGCCGACAACCTGATGGGTCACCTGCCCGACCGGGTGCGCGTGCCACAGTTCCACCGCGACGGGGTGCCCACCCCACCCCCGGGTGCCGTGGTGCTCGCCACCTCCGCCCTCTACCCCGTGCAGGCCATTCGCATGGGAACCCGTGTGTATGCCGTGCAGGGTCACCCCGAGATCGACTCAGGGGTGCTCGCCGACTGGGGATCGTTCGAGGAGGCCGACATCCTCGAGGGCTCGGGCCGCTCGCTTGAGCATGCGGTCGACGAATTGCGGGCGGCGGAGGACGAGCTCAGGGACTCGTGGCAGCCATTCTTCGAGGCCTGGGCCGCCCTCGTGATCGACCATGCTGCGGTGAGTTCGGAATGACGGCAACTGAAGCGTGCGAGCCCATGTCAGGACCTCGACGGCCATGAATCAGCGACGTACTCGCGTGGTATCGGTGCAGAACGAGGTCGAGGCGCCCGCGGCTCGCATCGGCGTCTGGATCGAGGAGTGCGATGTCGAACTCGTTGTCGTGCACGCCTATCGAGGCGAGCCGCTGCCCGGCGTGGACGAGATCGATGGTGTGCTAGTGATGCCTGGCTCGATGGGCGCAACTGATGATGCCCAGAACCCGTGGCTCCCGGCCACTCGAGCGTGGTTGAGCGAGTGTGTGTCGGTCGGGCTCCCGGTGATGGGGATCTGTCTGGGGGCGCAACTGCTGGCGGCCGCCTGCGGTGGCGAGGTGACGCTGGGAGCCGGGCCGGAGTTCGGCGTGGTGTGGATCGAACTCACCGATGAGGGCGATGTTGATCCGATCACGGGGGTGATGCCCCATCGGCTGTGCGTCACCGAATTCCACCGCGACGGAATTAGCACACTGCCCCCCGGCGCCGTCGTGCTCGCCTCATCGGCGCTTTTTCCCGTGCAAATCTTTAGGCTCGGAACACACACCTATGGAGTACAGGGCCATCCCGAGGTCGATCGTGAGCTCGTGAACGGATGGCTCGAACTCGGCGACGATGACATTTTAGGAAGCTCGGGCAGGTCGATAGGCGAGGTGATCGAGGAGATTCATCAGGCCGAGGGCGACTTCGACCGCTTCTGGCAGCCATTCTTCGAGGCCTGGGCCGCCCTCGTGATCGACCATGCCTCGGGGTGAGCGCCGTGAGTCGCTGTCGGCGCGGCTGCGTCGCCTCGGCGTCAACGATCCCGATGCCGCGGTGCTTCTGCTCGCCGAAGGCGGCATGTCGGCGCTCGACTGCGACGACGACGAGGTGCTCGACGACCTGACGCGAGCGGCCGACCCCGATGCCGCCCTGCGTGGGCTGGCGCGGGTGGTGGCTCAGGCCGGCGGCGCGGGTGTGGTCGATCAGGTCCTTGCTGATCCGGTGCTCCGAGTCAGACTCTGGGCCGTGCTGGGCCTGTCGAGGGCGCTCGAGGAGCATCTCGTGCGGCACCCCGAGCAGGTGAGCGTACTCCGCGAGGGAGCCCCCATTCCTGATCGGGAGGGGATGCGTGAGGGGCTACTGCTCGCTGTGGGAGCCGATCCTCGGGCTGGCGAGCCGGTGTCGTCGCTGGTGGGCGAGGCCGCGCTCAATGCGGTGAGGGTCGAGTACCGCAGGCGTGTGCTGCACCTGGCGGCGCGCGATCTCACCGACGAGGTCGGCATGGAGGTGGTCGGACGCGAGCTGGCCGACCTCGCCGACGGTGTGCTGGAGGCCGCCCTCGCCATCGGGCGTGCTGGTCTTCCGGCAGGCTCCGCGCCATGTCGCATCGCCGTCATCGGACTAGGAAAGAGTGGCGCGCGAGAACTCAACTACGTGAGCGACGTCGACGTGGTGTTCGTGGCTGAGGCCATCGGCGACGGAGATGAGGGTGCCGCCCTTGAGACCGCCTCGCGACTGGCTAAGTCGCTGATCCACACGTGCATCACCGCAACGGCCGAGGGTTCGATCTGGGAGGTTGATCCGGGACTGCGGCCCGAGGGTAAGAGCGGTGCGCTCGTGCGCACCCTCGACAGCCACATGGACTACTACGCGCGCTGGGCGAAGACGTGGGAGTTCCAAGCGCTGCTCAAGGCACGCCCTAGCGCCGGCGACGGTTCGCTCGGAGACGACTACGTCAGCGCCACGCTGCCGGGGGTGTGGTCGGCCGCCGACCGCGACGACTTCGTCACCGATGTGCAGGCAATGCGACGCCGGGTCGAGGAGCACATCCCTTCGCGTGAGGTTGACCGCGAAATCAAGCTGGGTCCCGGCGGGCTGCGCGACGTTGAGTTCGCGGTGCAACTCCTGCAGTTGGTGCACGGCCGCACTGACGTGATGCTGCGAAGCCCCACGACGCTCACCGCGCTCGAGGCGCTCGCCACGTGGGGGTATGTCGGCCGCGACGACGCGTCGACCCTGGCGGCGGCGTACCGGTTTGCGCGCACTCTTGAGCACCGGCTTCAACTGCGACGGCTGCGACGAACCCATCTGCTTCCCGACGACGAACCCGAGCTGCGCGTCCTGGGGCGCAGCATGGGGTTCCGCTCCGATCCGGTCGCCGAGCTCACCGCCGAGTGGAAACGCCATCAGCGCGAGGTGCGAAGGCTGCACGAGAAGCTCTTCTACCGGCCGCTCCTCCAGGCGGTGGCGCGGCTGGAGTCCGGCGAGGCGCGGCTGACCCCCGAGGCAGCCCACCAGCGACTCGAGGCGCTCGGGTACGTCGATCCCGAGGGTGCACTGCGGCATCTCGAGGCGTTGACCAGTGGTGTAACCCGTCGGTCGGCCATCCAGCGCACGCTGCTGCCGGTTCTGCTCGGCTGGTTCGCTGACACCCCTGACCCCGATGCCGCGCTACTCGGCTTCCGCAGAGTGTCCGAGGCGCTCGGTGCCACGCCTTGGTACCTGCGGTTGCTCCGCGACGAGTCCGTCGCAGCCCAGCGGCTCGCGGTACTGCTGGGCTCGAGCAGGCTCGCCACCGACCTCCTGATGCGCTCACCCGACGCGGTCGGCCTGCTCGCGCACGACGACGACCTCATACCGCGCAGTCGCGCTGCCCTAGTGAGCGAGGGCTTCTCCGCTGTGGAAAGGCAAGACGACCCCGTGGAGGCAGTCCGCACCGTGCGCGGAATCAGGCGTCGTGAACTCTTCCGAATTGCGGCGGCAGACGTGCTCGGAATGCTGTCGATCGAGCAGGTGGGCGCGGCCCTGTCCGACGTCGCGGCAGCGACCGTGACCGGCGCACTGCACGCGTCGGTGCGCTCGGTCTCCGCCCGCCGGGTTGAGGCCGGCGCGGGGTCGACACTGCCCACTCGGTTCGCGGTCATCTCCCTGGGCCGACTCGGCGGGGGCGAGTGCGGATATGGCAGCGATGCCGATGTCATGTTTGTGCACGAGCCCCTGCCTGGCGCCGACGAGCAGGATGCCGCTGACACCGCGTTCGAGTTGGCAAATGAGGTGCGCTCTCTGCTGATGACGCCGAGCACCGACCCGCCCTTGGAGGTCGATGCCGATTTGCGGCCAGACGGGCGCCAGGGTCCGCTTGTTAGGTCGCTCGAGGCGTACGAGGCCTACTACGAGCGCTGGTCAGCCGGATGGGAGAGTCAGGCGCTACTGCGAGCGGCTCCACTGGCGGGCGACGATGAGCTCATCGAGCGCTTCCTCGCCATGATCGCCCCCCTGCGCTACCCCGTGGCCGGCCTAGGCGAGGCCGAGTTGCGCGAGATCAGACGGATCAAGGCTCGGGTCGAGTCGGAGCGGCTTCCGCGGGGCGCAAACCCCAGCTTGCACACCAAGCTTGGCCGAGGGGGGCTTTCGGACGTCGAGTGGACCGTGCAGGTGATTCAGCTGAAGCATGCGCATGAGGTGCCATCGCTGCGGGTGACCGGGACCTCGGCTGCCGTCGAGGCCGCCACGCAGGCTGGGCTGCTGGAGGCCGATGACGCCCGCACTCTGGTGGAGGCGTGGACGTTCGCCCAACGCGTGCGTAATGCCGTGATGCTGGTGCGGGGCCGGGCGGGCGATATGGTTCCCGTCGACGTGGTTGAAGGACGGGCCGTGGCAGAATTACT
>WLOZ01000126.1 GCA_009699025.1 Actinomycetota bacterium | reverse complement strand
GGGCTTCGTCTACATCGTGGATCGAGAGTCAGACATGATCCTGTCGGGTGGCGTCAACATCTATCCGCGTGAGATCGAGGACGCTCTCCTGCTGCATCCCGAGATTGTCGAAGTCGCTGTCGTGGGCAGACCCAGTCGCGAATGGGGTGAAGAGGTGGTGGCCTACGTGGTGACGAACTCTTCTCGCCCAGTCGAGCAGTTGGTGGCGGAGGCCATCGGGGACGTGGCCCCCTACAAGCGTCCCCGACAGACATTCCTTGTCGAATCCCTGCCGCGCAACTCCACGGGCAAGTTGCTCAAGCGGGAACTGCGCGACCAGGCGGCCGCCACGGGGACTACACCGGAGGTATCAGCATGAGCAACGAACCACAGACTTTCGCCAAGTGGGTTGTGATCTGGAACCTGCCTCCCGACGCAGACGTGGAGGCGTGGGAAGAGTGGTACTGGGGTCATCATGTGCCTCTCGCCGTCAAGATGCCGGGTCAAGTGAAGTACACGGCCAGCAAGGTGGAGCAGGTTGTTTACGGTTCCGGCTACTACCGCATTGCCGAGCAGTTCTTCCCTGACATGGACACTCTGCTGGCTTCGATCAACTCCCCAGAAGGCAAGGCAGTCGCTGACGACGCTGGCGAATACGTCGTCGACCTGCAACTCCTTGCCACGGTCGAAACTGACGTGGCGCTGGACAACTGAGATGGTCGACGACAGTGCCGGATCGCGTGGCCCACTAGAAGGCGTCAAGGTTCTTGACTTCTCGCAGGCGTGGGCCGGGCCGCTCTGCACCCGCACCCTGGGCGATCTCGGCGCAGATGTTCTCAAGGTCGAGTCCGAGGCATTCATGGATGTCAGCCGCACTCTCGGACCGTACCCAGCGAGCCCAGACCGAGATTCCTCCGGCTATTTCCTCGAGTGGAACCGGGCGAAGAGGTCTGTCGCGTTGGACCTGCGCACCGATGAGGGGCGCGCCTCAGCCCAGCGCCTGGCGTCGCTGTGCGACGTCGTTGTCGAGAACTTCTCGCCGGGAGTGATGGAGCGTCTTGGCCTGGGTTACGACGTGCTGCATGAGGCAAATGAGCGTCTCGTCATGGTGAGCATCTCCGGGTTCGGGCGGACGGGGCCCGCTCGAGAGCATGTCGCATTTGGGCAGCAGATTGAAGCAGTCTCTGGGCTCATGTCGTTGATGACCTACGACGATGGTCGGCCCACCAAGACAGGCATCTCGTGGTCTGATCCGCTTGCGGGATTCCTCGCGGCCTTGTCCGTTCTCGCGGCCCTTGAGCAACGAGATCGATCCGGGAAGGGCGAGTGGCTCGAGGTGTCGATGCTCGAGGCCACGCTCGCGACCCTGGGGCGTGCATTCGCTCTGATGAATGTGGGCCGGTCACCCGTGGATGAGTTTCGTGGAGGTCGTCATCCGGAGTTGTGCCCCGCTGGGGTTTTCCCGACGCAGGGAGTGGACGCATGGATTGCGATTGAGTGTCGTGACCAAGTCGAGTGGGAGTCCCTGTGCCGTGTCGCGGGAGTCGACTGGGCTGACCGCAGCGAGTTCTCTGGGCCCACACAACGCCTTCGGAATCGAGATGCCCTCGATTCGCTCATCGCGTCGTGGACCGAGACCCTCGATCCGAACGTCTTGGCAGACGAACTCCAAAGGGAGGGTGTTCCCGCTTCGCCCTTGGTGAGTATCGCTGATCTGCTCGGCGACGAGCACCTGGCGGATCGGGGCTTTTGGGTCACTGTTGATCACCCAACAGTGGGAAAGCTCGTGACCGCTGGAACTGCCCTTCCTATCGCGCCAGCAACGCTTGCCTCCATGCCCGCGCCACCGATTCTCGGGTCGACACCCTTCGAGGCGGAGTGGCCGTGAGCGCTATGGCACTGCTCGCCGGAGTCACGGTCGTGGATTTGAGCACTAGAGTTCCTGCGCGATTGGCTAGCCGGTTGCTTTCCGATCTCGGCGCGAAGGTCATGCGGCCCTCCTCGATTGTCGTTGACGGTCCCGAACTCGGAGCTGAGCCAAAGTCGCGTGCTGCGTACACGTCGTTGCTCGACCACGGGAAGGTGGAGCTCCAGGCCGAGGGCGTCGACGACTTGTGGGCTGGGCTGTCCAGCGCCGACGCCGTTGTTCTCGACGAGGGGTCGCCCGATGTCTGGGCGCTGCTTGAGTCAATGCCCGCTTCTCGGCCGGGAACGGTGACCGTGACTCCATTCGGAAGCACAGGTCGACGTTCCGGATGGCGAGGGGGTGATCTGATCGCTCAGGCATCGGGGGGCCTGCTCCGCATCACGGGAGACTCTGATCGCCAGCCGATGCCGCTGCCCCCCGACGTTACCCACGGGGTAGTGGGCGTCCAGGTCGCCATCGCGCTGGTGTCGATAGTCCGGAGCCGCCGGTTGGGCACGGTCAATGACATCGACCTATCGGTGCAGGATGGCGTCGTCGGGATTCTGGAAGGGGCTGTTACTCCAGCTCAGATGGCCGGAACCGTGCGTGAGCGGATGGGCACCATGCATCCCTCCGTTCATGGCATCGGCCTGCAACGGACAAGGGACGGCCAGTGGGTCCTGTTCGGCACCTGTCCGCGCCCGGCCATGTGGGACGCGCTCGCCGACGTCTTGGGCAGACCGGAATGGTCTGCGAACGAGCGGTGGCTCGACGCGCGCTTGCGCCGAGAGGACTCGGTCGAGGTTGACGAGGCGGCTGCGCCGACCATCGAGGCACTCGATTTGGACGACTTCTATGGACCAATGCTCGCCCGCGGGGTCCCGGTGGGCGTCGTCAATGACCTCCACAAGGTGCTGAGCTGGGACCAGATCGTCCAGCGCGAATTCATTGACGTCATTGACGGGCCTGAAGGTCGTCGAGACCTTGCGCCAGGTGTGGTGCCTCGGCTGGCCAGCGGCAACCTCTCAGCAAACGACACCACCACCAACAAGACAGGAGCCCCAGGATGAGCGCGATCAACACCGAGGTAGGCGATGGGGTAGCGACGTTGACCCTTGACCGTCCGCCGGTCAATGCAGTGCGGTTTGAGGATTTGACCGAGATGCTCGAGGCATTTCGGAGTGTGCAGGACAGGGATGACGTCCGCGCTGTGGTGTTCACCGGGTCGGGGGATAGGGCGTTTGTCGCCGGTACCGATCTCAACGAGTTGGCCTCGTTGACGGCCGAGACCGCAGCCGAGTCGGTCATGATTGTTCAGGACCTCGTGAACCTCATCTACAGCTTCCCGGTTCCTGTCATCTCTGCGGTCAACGGTCCCGCACTCGGCTCGGGAGTGGCCATTGCCTGCGCCTCCGACATACGCATCGCCTCAACCAAGGCCTCGTTCATCCTTCCTGAAGTCAATATCGGAGTGATGGGCGGATCTGCGCACGTCGCACGATTCCTCCCGCAGGGTCGAGCTCGCTGGATGATGTATACCGGAGAGCCAGTGTCATGCGAAGAGGCGTACCGGTTCGGCATGGTGGACAAGATGGTTGAGCCGGCCGACTTGATGGCTGAAGCGCGCGCGTTGGCGCTGACGATTGCCTCGAAGTATCCGCCCGCCATTCGACTGGCGAAGGCTGGGTTGAACGGCAGCGAATGGCTCGATCTGCAAGCGGGCTACGCGTACGAATGCGAACTGACCGTCGAGCTTCGACGGGACCCAGGCTCTGCCGAGGTCTCGCGCGCATTCCTTGAATCGCGGACGAAGCGATGATCGAGCGAATCTGGCCCGAGGGGTGGCCGCGGCACTTCACGTTTCCTGCTGCCTGCGAAGTTGACGGCTGGGTGGTTCTCTCGGGAATGACGGCCTCAAACGAGGTGGGCGAGATTCAATGTCTTGGTGACATTGCTGGTCAAGCCCGCTACATATTGCAGAAGGCCGAGCGAACACTCGACTCGGTGGGGCTGAGCATGTCCGACGTGGTCTTCACGCGTGACTTCATCACTACCACTGAGGGGTACGGGGCCACGGGGGCAGTTCGCCGAGAGGTCTTTGGTGAGCATCTGCCAGCGGCAACTGGGGTCATCGTGGCCGGACTGTTGCGCAGTGGCGCCCTGATCGAGATTGAGGTGGTGGCGCATCGTGGTGGATGACCAAGGAGACGTTCAGCGCTACCTCTCGGATTTCAACGTTGGTGAGACCTTTCGCGGACCGGTGACCACGCTGACCGATGAGCACTTTCGGTCGTTCGCACTCCTCACCGGCGACGACCACCCCATCCACTATGACGAGGCCTACGCGGCAGCTCACCCTCTAGGCAAGAGGGTTGCGCATGGGCTTCTACTCATGTCTCTCACTGCTGTCGGCGCAACTTCCCTGGCGTCGCAGATTCACGAGAGTCTGCTGGCTTTCGCGGGTCAGAGTTGCCGCTTTCTTAGTGCCGCCACGGTCGGCGACACCGTATGGCCGGAGTTTGAGGTGCACGAGATCGTCGAGAAGTCTGGAAATAGGGGCCTTCTCAAGTTGAGAGTGCGGCTAGTGTGCGAGACCGGAGTGCTCCTCGATGGTGAGCACGTCTACCTCATGCTCATGGAGCCCAGTGACTGAATATGGCTCGCTCTCGGTAGTGCTACCGACGCGCTATCAGGGTCCGCTGCTGGAGTATGTCGAACTCGCAGCCCGGTGCGAGGGCTGGGGCTACGACGGGGTTTGGGCGACTGAAGTGGCGGGCGCCGATGCCTTCGTCTTAGCCGCTGCATGCGGACTCGCAACGCAGCGAATGACGGTCGGAACCGGAGCCGTTGCTGTGGGCATCCGCAGCCCGGCGATGATCGCGCTATCAGCGGCGACGACCTCGGCGCTCGTGCCCGGACGTTTCATCCTTGGTCTGGGGACATCCACGCCTGCCATCGTCACCGGATGGCACGGGCAGCCTTTCGAGGCTCCCCTGCGGCGCCTCGATGCGACGGTCGATGTGGTGCGCGCTGTCCTTGCAGGTCGAGAGTCGAGTGGGAATTCGCCCCTCGCGCCGGGCAGTGGATTCAGGGTCGAGATAGACCCGCTCCCTGCTCCTGCGCCCATCTATACGGCGGCCCTGCGAGCTGCTTCGCTCAGGCTGGCGGGACGACAAGCCGATGGGGCCATCCTCACTCTGACCGATCCAGCACACGTAGGGTGGCAACTAGGACAGATCCATTCGTCCGAGGCGGTAGAGGGAAGCACTCGGGCCGTCGTCTACGTCCGTTGTTGCGTGACTGAGGACCCGGATGGGGCGCGCAGTTGGATGCGGCGAGAGCTTGCCTGGTACTCGACATCGTCTGCTTACCGCGAGCACTTCGCATCCATGGGTTACGAGCAAGCTATGCACGACATCGCTGAGGCGTGGAGGCGCGATCGCTCGGTGGACGGTGTTGCCGGCCTCGTGCCCCAGACCCTGATTGACGATTTGATGCTGGCAGGTAGCGCTACGGCCGTGTCTGCAAGGCTCAGGGAGTTTTGGGAAGCGGGCGCCGACGATGTGGCTCTCTACCCCATCTCGGCTGACGGAAGCTGCCGTGCTTCCGATCTGGCAGCGACACTCAGCCGTCTGGCCAAGGCATTGCGGTGAGTGTCTCGTCAGCCTCATCGGCAGCAGCGACTGGGGGCAGGAATCCCGCCCGCCCCTCCACCGATTGAGCACGAGCCTCAGTGGCAAGCTAGACGCAGTGTTCAAATTCCAGCCGCGCAACGCTGACATTCCTCCTCGCTGATCCATGCGGAAGCGTCACACACGGCCACTCCTTGTGACGCTTTCGCATGGATCAGCGGTGAGGGTGCTAACTTTCGCGAGACCACTCCCGGCACTCGATGAGGCGCAAATGCGATCAACGCTCGTGACTGGTGGCCTTCGCCCGAGGTCGCGCGCCCGGGGCATCTCGCTTGCATCGGCGCTCATCGTCGCGCTGGCGACGCTGCTGCTCTGCATGCTGGCCGCGCCCGCGCAGGCAACTGTCACCTACCTGTGCACGGGATACAACGCGTGCCGACAGGCGCACCTCCCCGAGGCGGGCTATAGGTGGCATCGGGAGACGAGCTACTGGTCGATGGGCCCGGGGCACAACTGCACCAACTACGTCGCCTATCGGATTCGACTAAATGGCGGGCCCGCGAGCCGGCCGTGGGTCGACAACGGAAACGCCGAGTTCTGGAAGCAGGGCGCGAAGTCCCCTCGCGCGATCAGGC
>WLOZ01000125.1 GCA_009699025.1 Actinomycetota bacterium | reverse complement strand
GTAGCCGCGGCTTGAGCGCGAGCGCCCGCGCGATGCCGAGCCGCTGGCGCTGGCCGCCCGAAAACTCATGCGGGTAGCGATCGGCGTACGAGGGATCGAATCCCACCTGCTCGAGCAGCATCAGCGCCCTGGCACGAATTTCAGTGTCGCTGCCCATCGAATGGGTCAGCATCGGCTCCTCCACCGTGGCCAGCGCGCGTCGGCGCGGATTCAGCGAGGCGTAGGGGTCTTGAAAGATCATCTGGAACCCGGTGCGCAGCGAACGAAGCTCGCGACGGCTCGTGGTGGTGATGTCGACGCCGTCGAAGATCACCTGTCCGCTCGTCGGGTCGAGCAGCCGCACCAGGCACCGACCCAGCGTCGACTTGCCGCACCCGCTCTCGCCCACCAGTCCCAGTGTCTCTCCGGCGCGCACTGAGAGGCTCACACCGTCGACGGCCTGCACGAGTTGCTTGCCCTTCGGAGTGCGGATGGGGAAGTGCTTCACCACGTTTCGCGCCTCAAGTAGCACGGGACGCTCGTCGGCGGGGAGTTCGCTCACGTGGCCACCTCGACGGTCTGAGTGGCGCGGCGCCGCAGCTCGGAGCGCTCGCCGAACGGGAGAACACACGAGTCGGCGTGGCCCGGAAGGTGCTCGACAAGCGAGGGCTCGGGCCGACACGCGTCGGAAGCGAAGGCGCAGCGCGCCGAGAACAGGCAGTGGTCGCGATCGGGATCGCTCGGAGAAATCGGTGCACCCGGGATCGCCGCAAGCCGAGCCACCTTCGAGCCATCGGTGGGTGGGATCGACGCCATCAGCCCCCACGTGTACGGGTGGAGCGGAGTGCGCATGACCTCGCGCCGCGGGCCAGCCTCGGCGAGCCGCCCTCCGTACATCACCATCACCCGGTCACTCACCTGCGACACCACGCCCATATCGTGCGTGATCAGCACGATCGACGAACCGAACTCGCGCTGCAGTCCTTGCAGCAGCTCAAGAATCTGGGCCTGGATAGTCACGTCGAGCGCGGTGGTCGGCTCGTCGGCGATCAGCAGCGACGGGTTGCACGACAGCGCCATGGCGATCACCACGCGCTGACGCATCCCTCCCGAGAATTCGTGCGGGTACGCGTTGACCCGCTCGGCTGCGTTGGGAATTCCGACCGCCGTGAGCAGTTGCACCGCGCGGTCGTGCGCGGCCCGCTTCGACACCTTCTCGTGCGCCCTGATCTGCTCACTGATGTGCCAACCGGCCGTGTACACCGGCGTGAGCGACGTCATCGGGTCCTGGAAGATCATGGCGATCTCGGCGCCCCGCACCGCGCGCAGTTCATCGTCGCTCATGGTGAGCAGGTCGCGCCCCTGGAAGAGTGCCTGCCCCTCAATGACGCAGTTGGGGTTGTCGATGAGCCCGAGCACCGACAGCATCGAGACGCTCTTGCCCGACCCCGACTCGCCCACCAGACCCACCACGTCGCCGCGACCCACCGTGAACGAGATGCCGTCGACCGCCGTGACCAGGCCGGTGCGAGTACGGAATGAAACGCGCAGGTTGCGCACGTCGAGCAGGGGCTCGGTGGTCTCAGACATGGCGCACCCTCGGATCGAGCCAGGCGTACAGGAGGTCGACGATGAAGTTGGCGAGCACCACGAAAAAGGCGGCGTACAGTACGCACGCGAGGATCACCGGCAGGTCAAAGTTCTGCAGCGAGTCGTAGGTCAGCTTGCCCACGCCCTGCAGCCCGAACACCACCTCGGTCAGCAGCGCCGCCCCGCCGATGAGCGCCCCGAAGTCGAGACCGAAGAGGCTCACCACCGAGATCAGCGACGTGCGTAGCGAGTGCCGGATGAGTACCCGTGTTTCACCGATGCCCTTGGCCCGTGCCATGCGCACGTAGTCCTCGTTCATTGACTGCACCATCTCCGAGCGCAGCACGCGCGCGTAGATGCCGGCGTAGAGCACTGCCAGCGTGAGCCACGGGAACAGCAGGTGCAGAGCCCACGTGCCCACGCCTTCGCTGAGCGGCGCGTAACCGAGCGGCGGCACCCACGCGAAGACCGTGTCGTGCAGGCGGCTTTGCGTGACGAGGTTCACCACCTCGCCGAGCCAGAACACCGGCATTGACACTCCGATGACCCCGATCACGAGGATCAGCGGGTCAACCACGGTGCCACGCCAAGCAGTGGCAGCAACTCCCATGATGAGCGCCATCACCACCCAGATGACCGCTGCTCCGAAAACCAGGGAGAGGGTCACGGGAATCGCCTGAGCCACCTGTGGGATGACCTCGGCGCCGCGGTTGACGAACGACGTGAGGTCGCGGTCGATAAACAGGTGGCGCATCATCAGTAGGTACTGCGTCCAGATTGGCTGGTCGAAACCGAAGGAGGCACGCACCTGGGCCAGCGTCTCCTGGCTCGCGTTACGTCCCGCGATTCGGGCTGCGGGGTCGACTCCCGGCGTGGCGAAAAAGATGAGGAACACGAGCACGCTGATCGCGAAGAGCACGACCAGGGCCGCGAGCGCCCGCCTGCCGGCGAAGCGAACCATCAGACCCCGCCCCGGAGCCGTGCCTTGGGGTCGAGCGAGTCGCGCACGCCGTCACCCAGCAGATTGAGCACCACAGCAGTCAGCGCGAGCATGATGCCCGGGGCGAGGGCAACCCACGGGCGCGTGTACAGCAGTCCGACCCCGTCGTTGATGATGGTGCCCCAGCTTGCCTCGGGCGGCTGCACCCCGATCGACAGGAACGACAGCGCGGCCTCGGTCAGCATGTTGATCGCCGCCATGAGCGGCAGGAACACGATGATCGTGGGAAGCACATTGGGCAGGATCTCCCGGCGCAGCAGCCGCAGGTCGGGGGCGCCTGCGCCCACGGCCGCCTGCACGAATTCGCGCTCGCGCAGCGACATCACCTGCCCGCGCACCGGCCGCGCCACGTACGGCACATACACCAGCCCGATAATCACAATGGGCAGCCACAGGCTTCCGGAGGTGAGTGTGACCGGCCCCACCGAGACGCTGCTGTTGATGAGCACCACCGATAGGCAGATGGCGAGTAGGTACACGGGGAAGGCCCACAGCACATCAAGCCCGCGTGAGAGCACCGCATCAACTCCTCGGCCGAAGAAGCCCGCCACGATGCCCACGATGCCGGCGACCAGGCAGCACAGGATCGCCGATGCGAAGCCAATCAGAATGCTGTTGCGACCGCCATAGAGCATGCGGGCCGCCACGTCGCGGCCCTGGTTGTCGGCCCCGAGCAGGTATTGGTTGGTCCAGGTGGGCCCAATCGGATTGACGCCCAGCCCCAGACCCTCCGACGACGTCTCGAGTACCTTCACCTGCTCGCCGTCGATCACGATGACACCCTGCACATTTGAGGTGAAGGCATCGGTGTGCGCGATGGCCGACTCGTACAGCGGTGCGGCGATGCACATCACAACGATGAGCACGAGCACCACGAGCGAGCCCATGGCCACCCTGTTGCGCCGGAGGTCGCGCCACGCCTGCCACCACGGACCCGGGGTGGGCGCGGAGGGAGACGGCCGGCCCGAGGTTACGGGGCCCTTAGGCCCCGCAACCTCGGCGTCGAGCGTGGTCATCGGCGCGCCCTCAGCGTCAGCCCTACTTGACCCAGAGCTGAGAGACGAGCATGTAGAACTGCTTGCTGAACTGGTAGTTGCCGGTGTCCTTTGACAGGAAGTCGATCAGCTTCGGAGTCATGATCGGAACCAGCGGGCTCTGTTCCATCAGCTCCTGGTCGATGGCTGCCCACATTGTGTTGGCCTCATCAAAGCTGGTCTGCTCGGTCTTCAGCGCCTCGTCCATCTGGGCCTGGATCTTCTTGTCGCAGAAGCCAGCCATGTTGATCGACGAGTCGCTACCAGGCGTGAACGAGGCGCAGCCGAGCAGCACGTTGAGGAAGTCAGAGGCGGCCGGGTAGTCCTGGTACCACTGCGTGACGCTGATCTGCACCTTGTTATTGGTGTTCTGGATGTAGGTGAACTGGATGTTGCCCGAAATCGCCTTGACCTTGGCCTTGTAGCCAATCTGATTCAGCACCGACTGCACGTACTCGCCCACAGCCTTGTTGACCGAATCGTCAGAAACGATGACCGTTACCTCCTGGCCCGCGGTGCCCGACTCCTGCACCAACTGCTTAGCCTTGTCGAGGTCGGCACCCTGCCACGTGTCGCCCGCAGGCTTCGTGTACTGGCACGAGGGCTTGAAGCCGGGGAACCCCGGGGGCAGGATCGTGCACACGGGCGACGCTAGGTTGGGGCCTCCGTACAGTTGCACCACCGCGTTGCGATCGATGGCCCAGTTAACCGCCTGACGCGCCTTGAGGTTGTTGAACGGCGCGATGTTGACGTTGAGAGGCAGGTACCAGAAAGCGGTGAGCGCGTTGATGTGCACCTGGTCTGCGTACTTCGAGCCAATCTCAGCGAGGCGGTCGGCGGGGGGCGGGTCATACACCCAGTTGGCCTGATTGTTTTGCACCGCGGTGACCTCAGCCTCAACCGTGAGCCCGAACTTGTAGTTAATCTCATCGGGGTAGCCTTCAGGCTGAGCAGCGCGCGACCACTCCTTAAAGTAAGGGTTGCGCACCATCACAAGCGCCGTGTTGGGGTCGTACGACGCGAACATATACGGACCCGTCGTGGGGATCGGCGTGTTGCCGGCATCCTTGGTGGGCGCGCTCTTGGGGTTGATCGCCGCGTGCGGCACCGAGATTTTGTAGAGGAACTCGGGGTCAGGGCTGGTGAGGTTGATGGTCACCGTGCCCGCTGCCTTGTCGCCCACGACGCCGCCCTCGAGGGTGCAGGTCTCAGGGGCCTTGAGGCACGCGTCGGCGCCCACAATGCCGTTGTAGAACGAACCGGCCGTGGGGCTCGATACCTTAAAGATGCGCTGGAACGAGGCCACAACGTCGTCGGTGGTGAGGTCAGTTCCGTCGGAGAATTTGATGCCCGGGCGCAGCGTGAACACGTAGGTCTTACCGCCGTTGGTGGGCTCGGGGATTGACTCGGCGAGGTCGGACACCACGGTGAACGATCCGTCGCCATCGACCTTTTTGAACGTCGTGAGCCCGTCGTAGGTGGCCTGGTAGAGCTGCCAGAACTGCAGGGTGTAGTTGACCTTGGGGTCGAGAGTGCCCGCAGCAGCCTTGGCGAGCAGGGTAAGCGTTCCGCCCTTGTGCTCGGGCAGGAACGGGCGCACATCGGTGTCGGTACCCACCGAGGCGCTGCCACTGGGCACGGCGCTGGCCGACGCCGCACTGGAAGCACTGGCACTTGCACTGGAGGTGGGCGCGGGTGTCGAGCCGGCCGAGCAGGCGGCCAGCGCGACCGCGGCAGTGACGGACGCCGCGGCGGCAGATAGTCGGGTGATTCGCATGTGAGTCCTCCACGAGGGGGTCGGGCGAGAGGCCTCATTTTTACAGCGTCTCTCCCAGCGCGCGACCTGAATGTCCTCGAGGGACGAGGCCGTTGCCGAATCGTTGCCTGTGCCCAGCATCTCCCCGCTGTCTCGCTCCCGGCGATTCTGGTCGTCGGCGTGATTCGAGGCCGCGTTCAACCCACCTGCTGCGCGCCCCCGGCCGAACTCGACCGCAGGATTACCGGACCCTAGGCAGTCGCCTGCGTGGTCGAGGGGCTTGGCACCGGAGTCGGAGTCGGGTCGGGAGTCGGGTCCGGGGTCGGACTGGGGGTCGCCGACGACCCGCCCGCGAGCTGCTTGGCTAGGATCTCAGCCCGAGCGAGTGCCGCAGCCAGCCTCTTCTGCGCGACCCCGTAGGCGGTGAAGTCGCTGGTCTTCAGCGCGGTCTCGCCATCGTCGTAAGCCGACTGCGCCTCGGTGAGCGCCACCGCCAGTTGCGCTTCAACAGTTCCTGTGGGCGGCTGGCTCGGGTCGGGGTCAGGCTCGGGGGTACCGGTGCCGGTGTTGGCGGCCGAGCCGAACACCTTGGCGAGAGCCAGCGGCAGCGTATCTTCGAACGCAACCTTCTGGCCAAACGATACGAGCACCTTGCGCAGCAGCGGATAGCCTTCGGCTCCGGTCGCGAACACGTAGACCGGCTCGACGTACAGCATGCCGCCACCCACGGGCAGCGAGAGCAGGTTGCCCAGCGCCACGTCGGAGCCGCCGCGCCTGAGCAGCGATAGCTGCTGCGACACCTCGGGGTCGGACTCGAAGTTGTTCTGCACCTGACTCGGGCCCGGGATGGTG
>WLOZ01000124.1 GCA_009699025.1 Actinomycetota bacterium | reverse complement strand
GACCGGCTCATCCGGGCTCCGCGGTTCTTCTATGCGGGGAAGATGATGTCGATGACCGGCGGCCACGGCGACATGCGCGAGATGGGCGAACGCCAGCACATCAGCGGTTACTGCCGGTGCGAGAGCATGAACGCTCTGTGCGTCATCGCTGACGGAGTGGATGAATGCGTCAAGGCCGTCAGGGAGGAGCTCCGGCGAGGCGCGCACTGCATCAAGATCATGGCCTCAGGGGGTGTGGTGAGCCCCACTGATCCGATCTGGATGAACCAGTTCCGCGAGGACGAGATCAGGTCCATCGTCGGCGAATGCACCGACCGTCGGACGTACGTGTCTGCACATTGCCACCCTGCCAGCGCTATCCGACGGTGCGTCGAGTTCGGGGTCCGGTGCATCGAGCACGGCACCCTCATGGATGCCGAGACCGCGGAGTATGTCGCGGAGAAGGGCGCCTACGTCGTGCCGACCCTGGCCATCGGGTTCGCGCTCAAGGAGGCAGGCGCCCAGCTCGGGTTGCCGCCAGCAAGCCGGGAGAAGGTCGACGTAGTCTTCGAGCAGACGCTCCTCGGTCTCGAGCACATGCGACGCGCGGGAATCAAACTCGGCTTCGGCACCGATCTGCTGGGCGAGACGTACGTGCAGCAATGCCGGGAGTTCACAATTCGCAGCGAGGTCTTCAGCTCGCTGGAGATCCTGCGCCAGGCGACGTCGATCAGCGCCGAGATCCTGATGAAGCAGGACGAGCTCGGCTGCGTACGCGCCGGTGCCTATGCCGACCTGATCGTCGTCAACGGCGATCCCCTTGCGGACCTGAGCCTGCTCGCGGCCGATGGAACACAGGTTCCCTTGGTCGTTCGCGATGGCGAGATCGTCAAGAATCGTCTTGAGCAAGCGGCGTAGGCGACGATCGCCGCCCACGACGTGAACCGCGGGACTTCGGTCTGGCACTGGCGGACAGCGATCATGTCATTCGCGCAAGAGTAGTGACTTGCGTAAGAAACTTTTGTAATGTCGTCGGCATGGTGAAGAGTCAGAACGTCGAAGCCCCCGGCCCTGGGGCCCAGGTTGAACTGCTCTTCCTCCACATGATCCCCACACGAGACGGAACTCGACTCGCGGCCAACGTGTTTCTGCCGCGTGAGCGATCCGGCGGTGTGCCGGCGATCATCGAGTTCACTCCCTACTCGCGCGACACGGGCTCGCCGGAGGGCGTGAAGTTCGGCGCTGAAGGCTTCGCGTTCGTGTCGGTCGATTGCCGTGGCCGAGGCGACTCCGAGGGCGTGTTCCTCGGCCACGGCCCCGAGGAGGCCGACGACGGCTACGACCTCGTCGAGTGGGTGGCGGCCCAGCCGTGGTGCAACGGTGACGTAGCACTGTTCGGTGGGTCGTATACGGGGCAGAACCAGTGGACCACGGCAGCCGCGCACCCGCCCCATTTGCGCACCATCATCCCGGCTGTCGCGTCGATGGGCGGCCTCGCGCCGGGTGCGGGCGGTGTCCCGATCGACCACCAGTTCAACTGGGGCATGCTCACGGCGGGCAAGACGTTGTCGAGCCGCCTGGTCGCAGAGGCACCGCTGCACATCGCCCGACTGGCCGAGTCGTTCGAGGCGCACGAGTCGTTCCGGTCGCTGAACGCACGACTCGGCGGGCCGTGGGGCTTGCCTGACGAGATGAACACCACGCCGCAGCACGCGCCGTGGCGACCCGAGTGGGGCCCGGCGCAGGACGGTCTGCCGGGGATCGATGTGCCGGTGCTGGAGATCACCGGACCGTACGACATTGCCGAGCGAGGCGCGATCGAGCACCACCGCCGCTACTGCCGTGCGCGGCCGGCCGATCAGCGCCCGCACCACCACATCATCCTTGGACCATGGGAGCACGGCGCAGCCTTCGAAGGTCGCCCGCAAGCGGGTGACCTCCAGTTCGGCCCCGCAGCGAATGTCGACATGATGCAGCTAACGATCGACTGGTACCGCTGGGTGATGGACGGTGGCGACAAGCCAGCCTTCCTCACCGACCCGGTGCACTACTACGTCACCGGTGCCGAGGAGTGGAGGACGGCAGCAAGCCTGGAAACTGCCACGGCGGGCACGGTGCCGTGGTACCTCGTGGGCCACGACGCACATCACAGCGCCGTGCATCCCGGGTGGTTGCGGCCCGATCCCGTCGACTCTCCGTCGTTTCGTTTCGTGTGCGACCCTGATGAGCGCACCACCATGCTGCTCGAGCAGCAACCCAACCCGTCGGGCCAGTCGCACAACCCTCTGATGGAACTGCCTCCCAACTACCACGACCTCGGGGCTCACCTGTGGGGAGTCGACCCCACCTCCGGGGCGTTCGTCGCATCGATCGACGGCTTCGGAGCGGTGTACACCTCGGCCCGTCTGTCTGAACCGCTCGAGCTGGCGGGTGAGCCCCAGCTCGATGCGTGGGTGGTGCTCGACCAACCCGACGCCGACCTGTGCGTACTGCTGTACGAACTGCGCGTCGACGGGTCGCGCGTCTTGCTGTCACCTGCCGTGCAGCGTCTGCGTCACCGCGAGCCGTCCAAGGGCATTCAGCTGATGGTGCCAGGTGAGCCGACACTCGTGCAGTTCCGCAACTTCCACTGGTTCGCCCGCCGCCTCGCGGCCGGCTCACGTCTGCAACTGGCAGTGCGCCACACCGGGTCGCTCCGCATGGACCGCAACCACCACACCGGGCGTCCCGATGGGTTCGAGACACCCGACGACGTCCGCATCGCCACCGTGAATGTTCTGCACTCGGGTGAACACCGATCGGTCCTGCATCTCCCACTCGCGGCAGTGGCCGACCGATGAGCACACGATCCGCGCGCCATTGAACTGAAGATGATGTCGCGCCCCCGCCAGTGGCACTCACTTCCGCGAGCGCTGCTCCACGGTGAATCCTTCGACCATGGAAGCCAGCGCCCACGACGAGAGCCGCTGACCCTGCCTGTCAGTTCGTGCCACCACCTCAGGGTGACTGCGTCCGCGCAGGTTCATGCCAGCGGCATGAGCTTCCACAGCCCACACCACATCAGACATCGCAACACCCGGGGCTAACTTCCTACCGCCGTACTCGATGATCTCTGCGAGCACCGCACCAAACTCGCGCAGGTACTGGGCATTCGCCTCCTCCTCCGCCGCACGCACCCGTTCGGGAGCGACCAGGGCCGTCAGCCCCAGGGCAAGCGAGAGTTCAGCCTGCACGCGCGGGTCAGTGTCGCCCTGACCAAGCGAAATCAACACGTCGCGCATCGCAACACCTTGGTCCATCGCCGCACGTGCGGCCGCTCGAACCTCGTCGAGCCACGGAAGCGCGACCCCATGCATGATGCGCTCGAGCAGTTCATCCTGGAACTCGGTCTGGCTCGGCCAGATCTGGTAGGCCGCGCCGGTGGTCATCGGCGCCTCCCCCGCCTCACGCTTGGCGTTCAAGCTGGCCAGCACATCGGTGACGCGGATACCAGCCAGCGGGTTGACGACGTCGTCACCCTGCTCGAGTCCGGCTAGCAGGATCGCCTCAGCCTCGAGCAGCAGCATTTCCCGGGTCTGCTCTCGAGGCCGCCGGCGGCGCACCTCGGCCTGGCCGGCAGCCTTGCGCGGAGGGGTCATGGGAGACAGGTTAGCCATTCCGGGATCAACCCGTTCCGCTGCCGGGTATTACTGCAGCGCTGGGCCTAGGCGAGCAAACGATCGTCGAGCGCCTCACGTCATCACCACCACTACGCGGGAGTATCGATCGAGAAATTACCAAAGCAACTGAACTCCACACTGCCTGATCCTCGGTAAGGAAGTTACGCTAATGTCTGCTGCGGTGCAAGGCTGACCCTGCGAATGGGAACTTCGCGGGTGCATCCAGAAGTGACCGACTCAGCGACAGAGTAGTGACGATCACAACACGTCGAAGGGATGCCGACATGAGGGCACAGTTCATTGGTACCGCGTGCGGGCTAGCGCTCGTCCTCGGTGCGGTGTCAGTTCCCGCGGCAGGCGCGGCCACCGTGGCCACCTGCAACGGAGTCCGGGCCACCATCGTGTCGTCGGCCGCCAAGGTCACCGGAACCGCGGCCCGCGACGTCATCGTCGGCACCCGCACATCGGGCCAAACCATCAATTCCCTGGGTGGTAATGACATCATCTGCGCGTCTTCAGGCCCCGATGTCATCAATGCTGGCGACGGCAGCGACATGGTGCTTGCCGGGCTGGGTAACGACCGTATCGACGGCGGCGCCGGGGCCGACATGGTCAACGGTGGCGCCGGAACAGACACCCTCACCGGCGGACTAGGCAACGACTCCCTCAACGGCGGCACGGGCAGCGACGCGCTCACCCCCGGCGCGGGAACCAATGTGTGCTCCACCGACCCCCTCGACACCCTCGTGGCGCCGTGCCCGCCCGACACCACCGCACCGGTGATCAGTGCCGTGTCGGTGCCATCCTCCGTCACGGCCGGCAACACCCTGTCGCTGAGCTTCGACGTCGCAGATGCGGGAGGTGTCACCAACGCCTTCTTCAAGATCTCGGGAGCCAGCAGCTGGGTCACCACCTGGTGCGGGTTCGCAACCGACGCGCCGCTTGTCGCAGGCACCCCATTCGCCGGCACCTACGCTGCGAACTGCCCGGTTCCAGCTTCCGCGGCCAACGGCACGTACACCCTCTGGCTCGACGCCCAGGACTCCTTCGGCAACCTCACCACCTCGACCCAGGTCGACTTCCAGGTCGTCGGCGGCCTAGCCGACACCACGGTGCCGGTGATCAGCGCCGTGTCGGTGCCCTTGTCGGTCACGGCCGGCGGGGTTCTGTCGCTGCGGTTCGACGTTGCCGACGCGGGCGGGGTCAGCAATTCCTTCTTCAAGATCTCCGGGGCCAGCGGCTGGGTCAGCACCTGGTGCGGCTTCGGAACCGATGCGCCGCTCACCTCCGGAACCCGATTCGCCGGCACCTACGCCGCGTCGTGCCCCGTTCCCGCAGCTGCGGTCAATGGCACCTACACCCTCTGGCTCGACGCGCAGGACTCGTTTGGCAACTTCACCACCTCGACCCAGGTCAACTTCCAGGTCGTCGGCGGCTCGAACGACTCAGCCGCTCCCGTGGTCAGCGAGGCCAGCGCTCGGACTGTTTCGGGTTCCCCGGGCTCCGTCGTGGTTCGCTGGCGCGCGACCGACGAGACCGGCGTGGGTGGGGCGGCCGCGTACCTTGCCCTCGGCGGCTACAGCTTCGCCGACAACACCGGATCGTCGTACTTCGACTACGGCGCCCCAGTAACTCGCGTGTCCGGTGACGCGAACGACGGAATCTACGAGGTCACCTTGATGCGGCGCTCCAACGCGCCGGCCGGCATCTACACGCTGTGGATCTCGATCATCGACACGCTGGGGAACAAGGTGTTCCAGATGCAGCCGCCCAACTCGCCAGTGACAGTTACTCTGCCGTAGGGGTCGCTGCTCAGTCGGGCAGTTCACTCACAGGCGCCGCCTCCCGCCCCGAGCCGTGTGACGACTATTCCCACTTTGGTAAGGAAGTTACGCTAGGGTCAGCCCATGCGCACGTAGGCATGCTTCACCTGCCTACATCGAATGTGACCGCCCGCCCGGGCGTGACCCTGAGGAGCTGGCGTGACAAACGACGACGGTGCCACGCACTGGATCGGCGGCCGAGCCGTTTCTTCCGGCGGTGGGCCCACCCTTCCCGTTGTCGATCCGGCCACTGAATTGCGAGTAGGCATCCTGCCCATCGCCGGATTCGACGAGGTGGGGGCGGCCGTTGATGCCGCCCGTGCGGCTGGGCCTGCGTGGGCCGCGATGAAGCCGATCGAGCGACTCGAACTCCTGCAGTCGGTCGCTGCCCGTATTGCTGCCGCCGTGGACGAGCTCGCTGACCTAGAGTCTCGCGAGATGGGCAAGCCCCTAGTGATGGCGCGTGACGACATTGCGATGTCGGCCGAAGGCTTTTCCGGTGCCGCCGAAGCCGCGATTGACTTTTTCGCCGTTGACGACGCTTCGGCCGGCCGACTAGTGCGCCATCCCTACGGAGTCGCCGCTCTCATCACTCCGTGGAACTACCCTGTGTGCCAGGTCATTGATCCGCTCGGTGCACTCCTGGCTGCCGGCAACACCGTGGTGGTCAAGCCTTCAGAAAAGGCATCGCTCTCCGTGGCCGCACTCGGTCCGCTTCTGGCCGACCTCCCGCCCGGTGTGGTCAACATCGTGCTCGGCGATGGATCAACGGGAGCGGCACTCGT
>WLOZ01000123.1 GCA_009699025.1 Actinomycetota bacterium | reverse complement strand
TGGGAGGTGTCAGTCATGGGGCACTCCTCGTTGGGTCAGCGTTCGATGGTGTCACTGGAATGTAGCGGGCGCTGCCGGGCGTAGTGGTCCGGATGTTCCGCGGGCGGAACGTCACCGATAGAAAGGAGCTATGAGAGCAATCAGCTACCCCGGCTATGAGGCACCCCCGACCGTCGGCGAGGTGGCCGACCCCGACTGCCCCCGCGACGGCGTGGTGCTGGAGGTGCGCGCCACGGGTGTGTGCCGCAGCGACTGGCACGCCTGGATGGGACACGACCCGGTTCCTGGCTTTCCCCACGTGCCCGGCCACGAGTACGCGGGCGTGATTGCGGCCGTTGGCGCCGAGGTGACCCGATGGTCGGTGGGCGACCGCGTGGTCGCACCCTTCGCCCTCGGCTGCGGGGCGTGCGCCACCTGCGAGTCGGGCGCACTGAACGTGTGCCCGCGCAACCTGCAGCCGGGGTTCACCTCGTGGGGATCGTTCGCCGACCTTGTGGCCGTGCCGCGTGCGGATGCCAACCTCGTGGCGCTGCCCGAGGCGGTGGGCTTCGTCGAGGCCGCAGCGCTGGGCTGTCGCTTCGCTACCTCGTATCACGCGGTGGTTGAGCGGGCGCAACTGGTGCAAGGCGAGTGGCTCGCCGTGCACGGGTGCGGCGGCATCGGACTGTCGGCCCTGATGGTGGGCGTGGCACTGGGTGCGCGCGTGATCGCCGTTGACGTGTCGGAGGTGGCGCTCGCCGCGGCCCGTGACCTCGGCGCCGAGGCAGCGGTGCTGGGCCCCGACGGCGTGGTCGAGCAGGTGCTCGAGATCACCGGAGATGGCGCGCACGTGTCGGTCGATGCCCTGGGCTCGGTGGCCACCATGCGGGCGTCGCTGGAGTGTCTGCGACCGCGCGGCCGCCACCTGCAGGTGGGGCTGATGCTGGGCGATGCCTCTGACCCACCAGTGCCGCTGGGCCGCGTGCTCTCGTACGAGCTGGCGCTGCTCGGCAGCCACGGCATGCCCAGTGGCGACTACGCACCGATGCTCGACCTGGTGGCCTCCGGCCGGCTGCGACCTGAGCTGCTGGTCGGACGGGTTATCGGGCTGGCCGAGGCGGGCGCTGCACTGGCGTCGATGAGCGGACCGTCGAGTGGACCGGGTATGACCGTGGTCGACATGGATGTCCGGTGACCGGGCTGCCTGAGCTCAGGGTGCTTGGCTCGTACCACCGCTGTCCCGATACCTGCTCATGGGAGGCCGCCGTGGTCGGTGGCGCGGACTCGGCGCACTTCCATGACATGCTCGTGCAGGTCGAGAGGGTGGAGAACTGATGGTGGAGGCAACGGCGTCCGATGTACGCCGCTATATGGCCGACGCGATCATCGCGGCACGGCGCGAGGGACGGCTGCTGCAGCCCCCCGAGGTGGGCCGCGGGCTTCCCGCTGCCGACGCCTACGCGGTACAGGACATCGTCAACGGTGCCCTCCGCGAAGGGCAGCCGCGTGTGGGGTGGAAGCTGGGCTACACCTCCGAACCGATGCGTCGGCAGATGGGGGTGGCCGAGCCCAACCTCGGGCCGCTATTCGCCTCGATGCTGCTGACCGACGGCGCCATCGTTGACTCAGGAGTGCTGCAGCCCAAGGCTGAGCCGGAGATAGCGGCTGTGATCGGTCCTGACGGGCGTGTACTCGAGTGGCGGGCAGCGATCGAAATCGTCGACTCGGTGTGGGAGGGCTACAGGTTCGACTGGGCGCTCAACACCGCCGACGGCTCGTCGGCCGCGCTCGTGGTGCTCGGCGACCGCATTGCTGACAGCGACCTGGCCCGGCTGGCTGTGTCGCTCGCGCGCAACGGCCGTATCGACCAGCACGGCTGGGGTCGCAATGCGATGGGCGACCCCGCCGCGGCCATCGTGTGGCTGGTGAACCGACTCGATGAGCGGGGTGACCGGCTCCGTGAGGGCGATGTCGTGATCACCGGCGGGCTCACCGCGGCCGTACCGTTCGAGCCAGGCGACTTGATCGAGGCGGCCATCGGGTCGGCGGGCGTGCGGGTGCGGCGGGCCTAGGCACTCATCCGACAGGCCACCCACGATGTCCGTCGCCGGTACAGTCGGGTCATGTCTATCACTGGAGTGACGACGTGCCTGTGGTTCGACGACCAGGCGGGAGATGCAGCGGCCTTCTACGTGGAGACCTTCCCTGGGTCGAGGGTCAGCTCCACGTCGTACTACCCCATCGAGGCGCAGAAGCCTGCAGGCTCGCTGCTGACCGTGGAGTTCGAGCTGTTCGGTCAGTCGTTCCTAGCGCTGAACGCCAGCCCGCACTTTCAGCATTCGCCGGCGGTCAGCTTCCAAGTGTTCTGCGACACGCAGGATGAGGTCGATCAGCTGTGGGATGCCATCGTCGGCGGTGGAGGCAGCGAGAGCATGTGCGGCTGGTGCGCCGACCGCTTCGGCGTCAGTTGGCAGATCATCCCCCGCCGGCTCACCGAGCTGCTGTCGAGTGCTGATTCGGTGGTCGCGGGCCGAGCCACGCAGGCGATGATGGGCATGAGCAAGATCGACATCGCAGCCCTCGAGGCCGCGGTCGTCTAGCTGTCACCGGCTGACAGGCCGCCGACTCTGTAGCCACCACCACCAGTCAGGCCGCGCGGGGCGGAGCGTGGGGGAGTGCTTCGCGTGCAGCCTCCTGCTCGTGCAGGTACCGATGGTGGGAGGGGCACAGCAAGGTGAGGTTGTCGAGGTTCGTCGGGCCGCCGTCTATCCAGTGGCGGACGTGGTGGGCGTGGCAGCGGCTGGGTGGGGCCTGGCAGCCGCGCACGGTGCAGCCGCGATCACGGGCCACCAGCGCGCGTCGTTGGGCGGGGGTAACCAATCGACTATTTCGGCCGGCAGCGAGGACCTGCCTGGGTTGGCCGCCGAGGGCGGGAGGCAGGTCGTCGAGCTCGCGGCATAGCGCGGCGAGAGTCCGGCCGTCATCGCCGTCATGGTCAGGTGCGCCGTGGCCCAAGCCCTCGAGCGCACTGGCTCGATGGACAGCGACCCACGATGCCTCGGCGTCGCAGGCATGCCGTCGCATCGAGGATTCGGACAGCCGGTCGCCCTCAACGGTGGTCGCCTGCCAGTCACGGGCGTCGACCAGGACCTGCACGGTCGGACGGGCTCCGCCCTGCTCGGGGAGTGCGCCGGTGGCCGCGAGTAGCGTGAGGGCCTCGTGCAGCGCGTCGTGGCGGCGCTGGCCCGCGGTACGCGGGTCGGGCACAAGGCTGCCGTCGGGCGCGGGCGCGGGCATGGGGGTGGGTGCGGCCAGCGGGTCGAGGATCGCGCCGAGGAGACGTCCGGTATCGGGCTCGAGGATGCCGTCGACAACGACGCGCCCTCCCACGGTGGTCCTCAGTCGCAGGTAGCGGTCACCGGACTCGGCCACGCGGGCCGGAATCGAGTCGCCCGCCTGCTCGGTCAGACGTCGCGCGACGCCCAGACCCACTCGGCGCAACTCGCTTGCGCCGAGGTGTGAGCCATGGCAGACCAGCGCCGCCTCGACATCGGCGACCACCTCAGCAGGGGCCGCCGCGGTGGAGTCGGCCACCGCGGCCGCCTGCTCGAACGTGAGGCTTCCTTCCCGCAGTGCGGCGGCGGTGCTGCGCAGCGGGCGTTCGGGGTCGGTGTGGAGGCGACGGGCGAGCGACACGAGCCGTGCCGCTGTGGCATCGGCGCAGCGCGCCTCGCGGCGCAGCCAACCGCGGGCGGTGAGTGCGTCACCGCACGCTGCGGGGCCTCGCTGGTCGAGCCCCGCCACCCGCTCGAGCAGCAGCGCCTGCGCAGTGTCGACCAGTTCGATCAGCGCTGCACACTCGGCAGCAACGTCGGTGCCCGTCAGGTCAGTCGGCGGACCTGGGGGCAGCGACCGAAGGCGTTCGACCATGTCAGCCACCGTGCCAGCCACCGTGCCAGCCACCGTGCCAGCCACCGTGCCAGCGAGGTCGGCGACCACCGAATTCGAATGCATGTTCGAACTGTACGGGACGCCACTGACATCCAGCTCAGCCCGAGTGGATGGAGCCGAGGGAGGAAGTGGTTCTGGCTGATCTTCAGTCGCCCACCACCTGTCACCGCACGACACGATCGGGATTCACGGGCATTCGAGGCTCGCTGTACGACAGACTTCCCCCGTGAACTCGATGCTGCGTACCGTCGCGCTCGGCACCGTGACCTTCCAGCGCGAGAAGGTCACGTGGCGGGTGCCGGTTGCGGCCGCCGTCGCCACCTCGCTCATGGTGGCCGCGTTCATTGCCGCCGGTCTGGCCGACAAGACCATTCCGCTGGCCCTCGGCGCCCTGTTCATGCCACTGTCCGGGCTGTTCGAACCACCCGGCCGCCGACTGCTCACCCAGCTGTGGACGCTCGTGTGGATCATGCTCACGACCCTGCTGGGCGGGCTGCTGTCGAGCAACTCCCTCGTGGTGATCGGGATGGGAACGGTGGCCAGCGCCATTGTGGCGTTCTGCTGCGGGTTCGCGGGTGGAGCCGGCGTGAACGCCAGGGTGGGTGGCGTGCTCTCGCTCGTCCTGTTCGCGGTGTTCCTCGGCATACCGTCGTCAGAGCGCAACGCGGTTGAGGACTGCCTGCTGGTGGGACTCGGCGGCGTGCTCGTGCTGGGGTGGCTCGTCGCCCTGCGGCTGTTGTTTCACCGGCGCAAGTCCTGGGGTGCCCCTCCGCTGTCTCCCAACGTGATCGATCGGCTGCGGCCCCGACTGAATCTGCGCGACGACTTCTTCCGCCACGGCGTGCGACTGGCCGGCGCCTTCACTACGGCGACAATCATCTCGCAGGTGCTGATGTGGCCGCACCAGTACTGGATCCCGATGACGGTCGCCTGGGTCGCGTTGCCCGACCCCACCGGCACGGCCACACGAGTGGCCGGCCGGGTACTCGGCACCCTGGTCGGCGTCGCCCTGATCACCGTGGTGATCGTAGGAGCGGGCCCGGGCCCCTACGCCATCGCGATTCTGGTGGGCATCGGAGCGCTGATCGCCGAGGTGTTCATCGTGGCCAACTATTTGGTGTGCGTGGTCGGCGTGACCACCTTCATGATCGCGCTGTTCACGCTCGTGGGCGACCCTGTCGGAGAGACGGTCGCGTACCGGGCGTTCTGCACGATCCTGGCGGGCGTGATCACTATCGCGTGGTCGATGGTGTGGCCGGCGGTGGGGCACGAGCACCGGCACCTGTTCCGAGGTCGGCGTGAGACCGACGCGCAACCAGATTCGTCGTGACGCGCCTCGACGTCCGCGGACATCTACGCCACACGCTCGTAGGAACGGGCGGGGTCTTCCGCGACAGCATCGCCCTCGACCGCGGCAAGGTGATGGTGTGGCAGGCGGTGTACCGGGGTGCGGTGGTCACGGGTCTCGTGGCCGGCGCAATCGCGCTCGGTGTGCCCGAGAACGCCCTCGGGCTGGGAGCCGGAGCGCTTTTTGTGGCACTGGCCGGCGAGTTCCAGCCGATCGGCCGCCGCTGGCGGCTCATGCTGTGGACCCTGCTGTGGAGCATGCTCGGGGCGTACCTCGGCGGACTTGTGTCGCACTACGCCCTGCTCGGCGTGGCGGTGGCCGCCGTCGTGGCGCTCGTGTGCGGTTTCGTGGGCGTGGCAGGCCCGGGCGCCGGAATCGCCGGACTCCTCACGCTGGTGATCTTCACCGTGTTCTGCGGCATTCCCGAGAATCCGGTCGACGCGCTGAACACTGCGCTGCTCATGGGCCTTGGCGGCCTCGTACAGTTCGTCGCCATCGTGGTGCCGGTCATGCTGCGGAATCGCTCGGTGGTGCTGTCTGGCGGCGAGCAGCCTGTGCCGCTCCTGCGACGGCTGCGCCCGCACCTCCGCCTCGACGACCTGATGCTGCGGCACGGCATCCGGCTCGCGGTGGCCATCGCAATCGCCACCAGCCTTGGCGAGGTGTCGAGGCTGCCCAACCAGTACTGGATACCCATGACGGTGGCCTGGATGTCGCGCCCCGACGCCGCCGGAACCGTGACGCGCGTGACGGGCCGCATCATCGGGACAGTGCTCGGGGTGCTGCTGTCGATCGTGCTGCTCGACCTGGCGGGCAGGCAACCGCAGCCTTACGCGTTCGCCGCCATCGTGGGTGTGGGCACCGTCATTGCCCTCGTGTTTATCTGGGCCGAGTACCCGCTCGCCGTCATGGGAGTTACCGTGCTGGTCATCGCACTGCTGGCGCTGCTGGGCGAGTCGGCCGACCAGTCGGCCTTGCCGCGCGTGGTCGACACGCTGGTGGCCGCGGTGATTACCGTGGC
>WLOZ01000122.1 GCA_009699025.1 Actinomycetota bacterium | reverse complement strand
CCCACGGGCAGCGAGAGCAGGTTGCCCAGCGCCACGTCGGAGCCGCCGCGCCTGAGCAGCGATAGCTGCTGCGACACCTCGGGGTCGGACTCGAAGTTGTTCTGCACCTGACTCGGGCCCGGGATGGTGGTCTGCCGCGGCAGCTGCAGCACCCTCATCTGGCCATAGCTCTCCCCCGGCTCGGAGTTGACCGCCATGAAGGCCGCCAGCGTTTGCCGCTTACTCGGCGCGAAGGTGGTCGTGAGCGAGAACGACGGCGACGAGGTTCCGGGCATCTGCAGCGTGAGGTAGTACGGGGGCTGCGGCTCATCCGCCCCACGACGGGTGGGGTCGTCCGGGACGATCCAGAAATCCTGTCCGCTGTAGAACGACTGAGGGTCGGTGACGTGATAGCGCGAGAGGATCTCGCGCTGCACCTTGAACACGTCTTCGGGGTAGCGGAAGTGGGCCTCGAGCTCGGACGGAATTTGGTCGCGAGCCACCACGGTGCCCGGGAAGGCGGCCTCCCACGTCTTCAACACGGGGTCGGCCGGGTCCCACTCGAACAGGGTGACAGTGCCGTCGTAGGCGTCGACCACGGCCTTGACCGAGTTGCGGATGTAGTTCACTCGATCGCGTCCCTGGAGCGCCACTGATGTGGCACGGGTGTTGACCGAGTCAGCGGTGGCCTCGCCAAGAGTGGTCGACTCGGAGTAGGGGTACTGGTCGCTGGTGGTGTACCCGTCGACGATCCACACCACGCGCCCGCTGACCACAGCGGGGTAGGGGTCACCGTCGAGGGTCAGCCAGGGAGCCACCTTCTCGACCCGGTCGCGGGGCTCGCGATCGTAGAGGATGCGCGAGTCGTCGTTGACTAGGTTCGACAGCAGGATGTTCTGCTCCTGGAACTTCACGGCGAACACCAACTTGTCGAACAGCGAGCCGATCGGCACGCCGCCAGAGCCCTCGTAGGTGTTGTTCTTCTGCCCGTTGGGGCTCGTGTCGTCGGGGTAGTCGAGCTCAACGGGGTTCGTAGTTGAGGGCGCGCCCACCACGGAGTACTGGGGCGACTGCTCGCCGAAGTACACCCGAGGCTGGGTGATATTGAGCTTGCCTGAGGGCGGCACGTTTGACTCGTAGAACGACGGTTGGCCGTCGGAGTTCGCGGTGTTGTCGTACGCCGCCACCACTCCGTAGCCATGCGTGTAGACCGTGTGGTCGTTGATCCAGTTGCGCTGACCCTCGGGGATGCCCTCGAGATTGATCTCCCGCACTGACACCACCGTGCCGCGCGTCTTGCCATCAATGTCGTAGCGGTCGATATCGAGCGAGTCGGGGAAACTGTAGAAGCCACGGATCTGCTGCAGTTGCCGAAACGTGGGCGACACGATGGTGGGGTCGAGCAGTCGCACGTTGGTGAGCGTGCCCGAGTCCTTGGCGATGGCCTCCTTGTTGGGAACGTCGGAGGCCGAATAGTCGGTGACCGTCGCGTCGCTCAGGCGATAGGCGGCGCGGGTGGCGTCGATGTTGCGCTGGATGTACGCCTGCTCCTTGTTGGCCTCACTGGGTCGCACCTGGAACTGCTGCACGATCGAGGGCCAGATCCCGCCGATGACGACCGACGATACGAGGAGCAGCCCCAAGCCCAGCAGCGGCAGCGTCCAGTTGCGCACCAGCAGGTTGACAAAGAACAGTGCGGCGCAGACCACCGCGATCCACATCAGAATTGTCTTCGCCGGTAGCACCGCATTGACGTCGGTATAGGTGAGGCCCGTAATGAGCGACCCCTCCTTGACCTCAAGCTCGAAGCGATCGAGCCAGTAGGACCAGGCTTTCAGTAGGAGAAAGAGCCCGAGCAGCAGTGACAGTTGAGCGCGTGCCGCAGGCGTGGTGCGCTGGCCAGGCGTCTGCAGCTTGATGCCGCCGTAGATGTACTGCACCACCAGAGCCCCGATGATCCCCAGCACGAGAACGGTCATCAGGTAGCCGATGACGAAACGCTGGAACGGCATGTCGAAGGTGAAGAACGACACGTCGCGGTTGAACTGCGGATCAGTGACATTGAATGGCACACCATTGCGCCACAGCAGGTAGGTACGCCACTCGGACGACGCTGAGATTCCGCCGAGCAAACCCAGCAGGATGGGCACGATCACGAACACAGGGCGACGAGCGGGGTCGAACGACTGGCGGTAGCGCTCGAGGCTCAACTGCTCGGGCGAGGTGCCGCGATAGGCCGGACGCACCCGATAGGCCACCCAGAGGCTGAGCCATACGCCTACACCCATCACCAGACCGAACACTACGAACAGCAGGAACCGAGTCTGTAGCAGGGTCGTGAACACCGACGTTTTGCTGACCGAGTCGAACCAGAGCAGGTCAGACCAGAAGTTAGAGAAGAGCATAAAGGTGACGATCACCAGGCCCAGAATGAGCACGGTGGGGAGCAGCACGCGCTTGCGTCGCACGGGGGGATCAGTCATTGCGCCGCCGGCTGAGCCCGGAAAGTCGTATGTCACACACACCAACCTAGGTCACGGCCCCACTGGGGGACACTCGGCGGGCGGCCATCGGAGCGTGCCGCTGGCTGATTCACGCTTGGGCGACCGGGAAGGTTCCCAACGACTCGACCCACACGGTACCTACGGGGTGGGGCAGACAGGCACCGCGCGGCCGGCGACCCAGGCTTCGGTCGCCTTGACGGCGTCGGACAGGCTCGTCACCGGGGTGACCGTGAGGCCCTCAGGAACAACCCCCACGAGGTCGGCGCAGTTCTCGACGGGGGCGAGGAAGAGCTCAGCTCCAGCGTCGCGGGCGCCCACCACCTTCTGCGCGATGCCACCGATCGCGCCCACCGCTCCGGCAGGGTCGATGGTTCCTGTTCCGGCCACGTGCCGCCCGCCGTTGAGCGTGCCTGAGGTCAGCTTGTCGACGATGCCCAGGGCGAACATCATTCCCGCGCTTGGGCCCCCGACGTCCTTGAGCCCGAAGGTGATCGGGAAGGACGCGCGGTACTCGGTGGCCACGGTGACGCCGATGTACGGCACCGCTGGCTTGTCGGGCCGGGGGGCCGACGTCACCGTCACGGTGCGGTCGGCGGCCGGTGAGCCTTCAGTCGGCGCCGAGCGCAGCACCAGCGTGAGGGGCGTACCCACCGGCTTCGAGCGCACCGCCGTGCCCACGCCCGCAGAATCGTTGACCGTCACGCCCGCCACCGACACGATCTCGTCGCCCGGAGTGATGATGCCGTCGGAGGGGCCCCCGACCGTGACCGAGGACGCCGTGACCTGCGAGACCAGTGGCCTGTGGAGGTACGACATCGCGGCTGACACCGCCGCGCTCTGCGACTCGTCGAACGCCTGTGCGTTCTCCTCCTTCACCACCGTCTGGTCAACGGGCTCGGGGAACACCTGCTCCACCGGGAGGATGCGCACAGCGGGGTTGCGCAGCCCCAGCAGCACGTCACCCATCGTGAGCGTGCCGTAGGGGCCGCCGCTCTCCGACACGGTGGTGAGGTCGAGGTTGCCGCTGGTGGGGTAGGTCGTGGTGCCGGAGATCGAGATGATCTCGACGCCGTCGACCTCGCCCAGGGTGTTGTACGGAGTTCCCGGCGCTAGGCGCACGTAGGGCACGGGCAGCACCGAGGCGGCTCCGACCAGCAGCAGTAGCACGACGATCGAGACGACCAGCGCGGCGGTGCGACGGGTCATGCGGCCGAGGCGTCGCGCCCCTGCGTGCCAGCGCCCGGAATGGGTGTGGCCGGCGGCATCGGACGCGCCATTGCCGCGCGGAGCCTGTCGAAGTCGTGTACTCCGTGCCCACCCTCGCCGGGACCTTCAGATCGGCTCCGACTACCAATGACGAGAATCGCGAGCGCCGTCATGATCAGTGGAATAGCCAGCCACAGAAGAATCGCCACCTGTTGCTCCTCCTGTGCGTCGTCGGGCGCCCGTTGTCGGACGCTCACGATGTCTCAACCTGAGGTTCAGACTACTCGAGCGACAGGGACTCGCGCTCACATACCTCGAGACCGGCGGGCCCGACGCACGAACGCGGCGGTTCCGAGCACTGCGGCCACCGTGGCTCCCGCCGCACCCGCACCCGCGATTCCGAGGTTGGCGCGGCCAAGTCGTCGGCCCACCAGCGCGGTTCCGGTCACGTCGGCCAGCAGCGCGCCGAGTGCCGTGACGTTGTCATAGGCCGGAGTCCAGCCCGCGGCGCGCAGCCGCGCCGACGACACGACCCACGGGTACACCACGAACGCGAGCTCGCTCGAGGGCGTGGGGGTGAGGCCGGCCCGGTGCAGTCGCTCCGCGGTCGCAAAGGCCATCGACGCGGGCAACTCGAGTCGGCGCAAGCCCGACACACCCTCGACATCAGCCTGGGTGAGCCACCCCTCGCAGGCCACCGTCACCACGTCGTGGGGCACGCCCCCCTGCAGGACGAGGTCGATGGCAGCAGCAGCGTCGTCGGCGTGCACAAACTGCCAGCGCATCTCGACCTCGCGCAGGGCCAGCAGGCGGGGGGCCGAGAAGTGGCGGGTCACGAGGCTGTCGGCGCCGGCACCGACCAGGGTCGCCGGGCGCACCACCGAGACCCGCATGGCCGGCCTCAGCTCGCGCGAACGCTCGGCAAGCCCCTCGATCTCGAGGAGGTCTCCGACCAGACCCTCGGGCACAGCACGCAGGGGCGCCTCATCGTCGAGCGAAATCGGGTTGTCGCTCGAAGCGCCGAACACGGCCGCTGAGGTCACCAGCACCAGATGCCGTACATGAGCCGCCGCTGAGGCGGTCACCACGGTTTGCGTGCCGCGCACGTTGAGGTCGCGGCGCTGCTGCGGGTCGGTATCAGGAGTGGTTGCCACGGCTAGGTGGACCACCGAGTCGACATCGTCGAGCAGGCTCGCCAACCCGGGGTCGCGCACATCGGCCTGCCGCCACTCGACTCCGGGCAACGCGCCCGCCACGAGATCGACGCCCACCACCCGACACCCGCCCCGCACGAGCCGTTCGGCCAGCACGGCCCCCAGCCCTGACGCGGCCCCGGTGACGGCCACGGCAGCGCCCCACGGGCGCGCACCGGTTACGGTGGAGTCCGAGGAAGCGCGTTGGCTTGCCGGTCTCGACACTGGGTCCCCTATCGTTGCCACCATCCTGCCCCAGCATGGTGTCGAGAACCGTTCAGGCGCGCGGACCACCCACCGACACCCACCGACACGCCACAAGACCAGACGACACGAGACGAAAGGCAGGCCCATGACGCCGACGAAGGAGTCGACCAGATGAGCGGAGACATTCCCTTCGGCTTCGGCTCGGGCGGATCGGGTGACGAACCGTTCGACCCCAGCGCCTTCGACCTCAGCAAACTCGACATGAACCAACTCGGAGCGGCGCTTCAGCAGTTCGGAGCGATGCTCTCGTCGTCGAGCCAGGCCGATGAGGGCCCCGTTTCCTGGAGCACGGCCGAGCAGGTGGCGCGCGAGGCCCTGGTCACGGCGGGCGACCCCTCACCCAACGCCCGCGACCGCGAATTGGTGGTCGAGGCCGTGCGACTGGCCGATCACTGGCTCGACGAGCACACCGCCTTCCCTGCCTGCGCCGCCGAGCCCGAGGCGTGGTCGCGAAGCGAGTGGCTGGTGCACACCCTGCCGGTGTGGCACCGCATCATCGAGCCGGTGGCAGCCAGTGTGTCGAGCGCCATGGACACGATGCTGCCGTCTGACCTGCCGGAACTGCCCGAGGGAATGCCGCCCGAGCTAATGGCGATGATGGGCCCGCTGATGGGCATGGCCAAGAAGATGGGCTCAATGATGTTCGGCCTTCAGGTGGGGCAGGGCCTCGCCACCCTCGCGAGCGAGGTGCTCGGTGCCGGCGACGTGGGCATTCCGCTCGTCGCCGATGGTCCCCACAGCCATCGGGCCGCGCTACTTCCGGCCAACGTTGCCGCCTTCGGTGAAGGCCTCGGTGTCGACGAGGCCGATGTGCGCCTCTACCTCGCGCTGCGCGAGGCGGCCCAGCAGCGACTCTTCGCGGGTGTGCCCTGGCTGCGGGCCCGGCTGATCGGCGCCGTCGAGGAGTATGCCCGCGGGGTGCACGTCGACCAGGGTCGCATCGAGGAGGCCATGCGCGATGTCGACCCGCAGAACCCCGAGGCGCTGCAGGAGGTGCTGGCCAGCGGTGTGTTCGAGCCGAGCAACACTCCCGAGCAGGAGGCGGCGCTCGCCCGACTCGAGACGCTGCTCGCCCTCGTCGAGGGATGGGTCGACGCCGTGGTCGCCGCCGCCTCAGAGCCACGCATGCCGGTCGCGCAAGCGCTGCGCGAGACCGT
>WLOZ01000121.1 GCA_009699025.1 Actinomycetota bacterium | reverse complement strand
GATGACATTGTCCTCAACGCTTGGAGCTCTCAGGGCAAGGACGACCTCGTGGCGCTCGCCATCGAGGTGGCGACCAGCGCCACGCTGTCCCGGGCAGAAGCCGAGGCCGCCCGCGATGCCGCCGAGCAGGCACTCGATGAGGTGCTCACCAGTCGAAGCTGGCGACTCACCTCAGGGTTGCGGCTCATGCGGGCGAGGATTACGCGTGGGTGACGCGCTTCTCAGCCGGATTCTCGATGCCATCGAGAATCTGTCGGAACCCCACTCCCCACTCCGAATCAACCAGATCTGTCAACTCGCGGTGATTGAGGCAGGCATGGTCGCAGCGACCCTCGACGACGCGACGTCAAGTCGGCTGGCGAAACCGCTGGCCCATCTCTGGTTCGACGAGCACGCGCTCAGCCCGGCGGCAGACAGCGGTCTGCTCGCGCTGAGACTCACGCCCGACTCTGTTCGTGCTGCCGTGCGGCGACACGGCACGATGCACGTCGATCGGGTTGAGGTCTCGCGACTCAGCCGGTTCGGCAACGCCATCATCCAGTTGGTGAATGCCATGGATCTCGCGAACGCTGTCGGCGCGCGCGAGGTCAGCGTCGTGGGGGCCTGGTTCCTCCCGATGGGCGACACTGACATCGCGGGCGTCACGGTGATCAACCACGCCACCCCGGAGGCGAGAGCGCAGGCCTCGCAGGCGGCAGTGACCCTCGCGGGGGTGATGTTCAATCGCAACGATCTCCTGCCGGCTGTGGCACACCACGTCAGCGGTTCGGTGGTGAGCGCTCTTGGAGCGGCGTTAACCGTGCCGCGGCTCGATCCGCTGCCGCCCGACCACCTGGTGATTCACGTACGGGCCGGAGACATCTTCGCCAGCGCCAACCCTGCCCCCACATACGGCCAGCCTCCCCTCGCCTTTTACCAGCGGCTGCTGCAGCACGCCCCGTGGAGCGCCGTGACCGTGGTGTACGAGGACACCGGGAATCCCGTGGTCGAGCCGCTGCTCACACAGTGCCGTGCTCTCGGCCTGACCACCCACTCCGTGAGCGGAGACCTCGCCGACGACCTTGCCGTGGTGCTCAGCGCTCGCACGCTGGCGTGTGGCTGGGGCACGTTCGGGTTCGTGGTTGCAGGGCTCTCCGAGCACTGCAGCACCTTCGTTTCCTTCGATTCGGTGCAGGTGCCGCTGGGGGGACGCCCGATGAGCATCCTGGTCGCGACTGACCTGCGGGGTGGCTACCGAGAGGCCGTGCTGTCTGGAAACTGGGCGAACACTCCGCAGCAGCGGGACCTGATGCTCAACTACCGGGTCGACGACGTGTCGGAGGTTGGCTTCGCCCCGAGGGACTGAGCAGGTGGACTCGCATCAGGGAAGGGCTCGCGCTCAGACCGCCCTCGCTCAGGGGCGCACCACGTAAACCTTGCGCAGGGTCTCGTGCACGGTCCACCGGGTCACCGCGCCAGCGGGCAGCATGCCCAGGTCGCCGGGGCCAACCTCCAGCGTCGGGCCTCCCTCAACCTCAATGGTTGCGCGTCCGGCGAGTACGACGAACACCTCGTCGGACTCGACATCGGTAGTGGTGCCAGCCGAGTGCTGCCACACTCCGACCTCGAGGTGGTTGGTGCTGTGCAGTGCGAGTGACCGCACCTCGGGTGAGCCGTCGACCACCTGGTCTGCAGCGAGTGGTGACGCCTCGAGGTCGGAGCTGCTGAGGCTCGCGGCGCGCACAACTCGGGCAACGGTGGTGAAGGCGGAGTGGTCGGTCATCAGGTCAGCCTCTGGCAATCAGGTCCGGATAGAAGTGCTGCGTGAGCCGTGCGTAGTCGGCCTCGTCGTCACATTCCATGAAGGGCACCTCCGCGCCAAGGAGCGATGCGACCATCAGGCCGTACGCCATGAAGCGCTGCGTGAGCTCCTCGTGCTCGGTGAGCTGGCGGGCGGGGGAGTAGCCACGGAATCTGCCCGACCCCTCGGGGGCTGACGGATCGCCCACCATCCAGTCGATCGTGGCGCGGGCGAGCGCGTGGTGCTGGGTCGCGAACTGCACGATTCCGACCGCCTCTCCGAGGCACGGCTCGCCCATCACGACCTCGGGCGTCAGCCCTTTGCCGATGAACCGTGGGAGCGCGGCCGAGCCGTAGACGCGCACCTCTTCGAGGTCGCCGGACGTGGCCTCGCTGATGAGCACTGAGGTGAGGCCGGGGTCGGCGAGCAAAGGGGTGAGAGCGTCGGGGTGGTACACAATGTCGGCGTCGAGTACGAGTGTCGCCCGCGAGCCGTCGAGAATCCCGTGGGGCGATTTCACGGCGAACTGCAGGCTGTGGAGACTTCCACTGCCTGCCATGTCGGTAGTCGTGTTGGTCACTAGCGATAGCGGCAGATTCCACCCGGCAACGGCCTCGGCCACGCTGGCTCCGAGGTGCCCGACCACGACCACCACCTGATCGACACCCGCGGCGAGCAGCAGTTCGGCCTGCCGCCGGAGGAAGCAGGTGGGCGTGGGGTCGCTCGCTGAGCGCGGGCCGATGGGCAGCAGTGCCTTGGGCATCAGCTCGCCGCGCCCGCCGAGGCGGGTCCCCCTGCCGGCGGCGAGGATCACCGCCTGGTGTGACCCCACGGCTCAGGCCACCGGCTCGGCGAGGAAGTCGCGAAACCGCAGGTAGCCGTCGCGGGGGGTGAGGTCGGGGCGGCCCAGCGCCGAGCGCGCGCCGGTGGTGATGGCCAGGCGCAGCAGGGTGGGGCCGGGCCGAGCGAGGTGGTCAAGCAGCAGGTCGGCGAACGTGTCGGGGTCGGACGCTGTGTCGGCGTGCTGATATCCGCAGGCGAGTGCCACCGAGGCGAAGTCAACCGCGGGCGAGGGTGTGGGTTGCCCGCCCGTGGAGTCGTGGGCGGCGTTATCGAGCACGACGTGGTGGAGGTTGGCGAGCCGAAGCGACCCAGCCGTGGCCAGTGACCCCAGCTTCATCAGCAGCGACCCGTCGCCGTCGAGGATGATCACCGGCCGGTCCGGTTGTACGCGAGCCACGCCGACACCAAAGCCAGCGGCGCATCCCATCGAGCCGACCATGTAAAAGCGGTTGCGTCGGTCATGTACCTGGTCGTCGAGCTCGAACAGCTCGCGCGACATCTTGCCCGTGGTGGAGATCACCGCCGCGGGAGTCGCAGCGCTGGCGTCGAGGCCTCTGTTGAGCACGGGAAGCAACGCGTGCAGGGCTGCCTCGCGGCTAACCCTCGGAGTGAAGGTACCCCTACTGGCCGGGCTGACGGTGTCGCTGCGCAGCAGCACCTCGGCCCGCGGAAGGGTGGGCCCGCCGGTGAGGGTTCCGTGCCGGCAGATGAAGGCGGTGGGGGCGCTGTCGCGCTGAGCCGACGCCAGCTCGTGGCTGAGGGTGGCGGGGTCAAGTACCCGCGTGCGCAGCTCGCACAGCGACGCCAGTTGCTCGGTGATGCGGCCCATCACCTCGTGCTGCGGTTCGTCAGGAAAGCCGGGCTCGCCGCGGTGCGACACCAGCAGCACGACCGGAATCTGGTAAATGGCGAGCAGTGACGTGATGGGGTTGATGGCGTTGCCGAGGCCTGAGTTCTGCATCAGTGCGAATGCCGGGCTGCCCGCGGCCGTCATCCCGGCGGCGATGGCCACGGCCTCGCCCTCGCTGGTGGCCGAGACGTAGTCGAGGGCTGGATCGACGGTCATCTGGTTCACGAGGGGGGTGAAGAACGAGCAGGGCACCCCTGCGCCCCGGGAGATGCCGTGACTGGCCAGTACGGAGCTGAACTCGTCGACCTGCATCAGTGGGACAGCCGCTCGGCAGCCTCGAGCAGGTCGCGCTGGTCGTCGAGGTCGTACCAGTGGCCGTAGGTGTGCACCACGCTCACAGACTCGCCGAGTGCGATGAGCCGGCGTAGCAGCCAGGGGATGTCCTGGGTGCGCAGGGCGTCGGGCTCGTCGGCGGCGAGAGCGTCGAGCAGGTGCACGAGGGCAGGAGTGCGGTCGGCGCTCACACGCATCAGTCCGATCCACTCGCCGGTTGCCTCGTCAGGGCTCACCATCTCTCCTACCGACACGAGGTGGCAGGCGGTGGCGCCGAGAGGGTCGTAGGAGCCCTCGGTCACCACGAGGTCACGCACCGAATCATTACGGTGGCGCAGCGTCCAGGCCCCGTCGACCATCACGCTGACTCCGGCTCCGTGGGCGAGGAGGTTCTGCAGAATCATGTCGTCGAACACGATGTCGCCGTATGCGATCACGAGGTCGCCCTCGAGGAAGTCACGCGCCGCGTACAGTGAGGTGAGCTCCCCGGTGGTGGCGTAGTCGTCGTTATCGAAGTACTCGAGGTCGCCCGACGTGAAGGCGTCCTTTCGGTAGCCGCGCACCACTCCGACGCGTCGGATGCCCTGCCTACCGAACGCTTCCGTGTGCCACGTGAGGACGGGCTTTCCCCGCAGCGCCAGCAGTGCCTTGGGTCGGTCTGCCACGAGGTCGCCGAAGTTGCCCTGCGAGGCCGCGAGCACCAGTGCGCGGGTCGTGGTGGTCTCGGGGAGGTAGCGCTCCTCGCTGGTCTGCAGTTCTGCGACGTCCTGAAGGCGGAACACCTCCGACACGGGCACGATGTCGCGCTCAACCGACATGAGGTCGAGCGAATCGTGCAGTACGCGCAGGTTGCGCTGAAGCGCGGTGATCACGGTGCGCATCGACTGGTTGGCGAAGATCACGGTGGAGGCACCCGCCTCGACGAACGGCCCCAGCGGCTCGGTGGGGAACGACGTGGGAACGATCACCACGGGCAGCAGCCCATTCCACTGCTCGAGGAAATCCCTGATCTCGTTGCCGTCGGAGCGCTTGCTGTGCACCACTATCGCGTCGGCGCCAGCCTCGGCGTAGGCAGAGGCGCGGAGCAGTGCCTCGTTGAGCCCCCATCCGGCGATGAACGCCTCGGTGCGGGCCACCACCACGAAGTCGGGGTCGACCTGAGTGTCCTTGGCTGCGCGCACCTTGCCGCAGAACTCGTCGACGGCTGCCAGTGCCTGCCGACCGCTGTCGAGATAGCTGTTGGTCTTGGGAAAGAGCTTGTCCTCGAGGCACACCCCGGCCACGCCGCGCTGCTCGAGCTTGCGCACCAGGCGCCGTACGTTGTTGAAGTTGCCGTACCCCGTGTCGCCGTCGAGCAGGATGGGCACATCGGTGGCGTCGGCCATGAACTCGATCACCTCGAGCACCTGGGTCCAGCTCGCCTCGTTGCTGTCGCGCACGCCTAGGGCGGAGGAGATCGACAGGCCGCTTGCCCAGAGGCCCTCGAACCCGGCCTCGGCAGCAAGTCGAGCCGAGAGTCCGTTGTGGGCCTCCATCAGCACGCTGAGGTTCGGTGACTCGATCAGAGCTCGCAGTCGGCCGGTCCGAGTCACCGCGGGAACAGTCACGGTGCGATTCTATGCGGGAGGTTGACGCGTGACAGCGGCTTGGCGTCGGGCAAAGACGTTGAATCTAAACGGGGTGTTCAGGTATCCGGCGACGCTTTGGTCCTCGACACTCACGGCCCACTCATCGGCGGGAAACTGCTCAGCCAGCCAGGCACGCTCGTAGTAGAGGTGCTCGAGTCCGGCATAGTGAGCGTCGTACTCGCCTTCGCTGAGCTGACCGCGTCTCATTGCCTCCGATTCGGGGCGTAGCGCGAGGTCGGGAACGTCGAGGATCGACACCGAGGTGCTTGCCTTCGCACCCATCAGTCCCACGACCGTGGCGGCGTACTCGAGGTCGGGGAAGTAGTGGAACACGCTGAAGGCGAGTAGGTGGTGGGCCACGGGTGACGGGTCGATGTCGATGGCCTCGCGCACCTCGGTCGTGATCTGCGGAAAGTATCGGTGGCATGCCTCGACCAGGGTGCTCGAGTAGTCGCAGCCACCCAGTTGTAGTCCGGGCCGCGACCTGTCGATGGTGCCCAGAAAGGCACCACTGCCGCACCCCACCTCGTACACCGAGTCGTTGTCGCGGGGCTGCAGGATTTCGAGCACGCGAGCGGCGAAGTGGGGCATCGAGGAGACGGGCAGAAAGGAGTTAGCCACCGAGCCGTACCCGTCGAGCATGAGCGCGGCCTCAAGAGGGTCGACCTCCGGGCCGGGCGACTCGAGACCCTTGCGAGTCCAGACCTCGTGCCAGTTCATCGTGATCGTCCTCCATCTAGTGATGACGATCTGAGGTACAACGACTCCTACCCTCGCATGGGTCAGGCCTCGCTCTGCCAGAATCAAGGAATGTCGGACGTCGGTGGGAATGAACTGTCGAGCACGAATCCGACAATTTACCTGCGAGTCAGCCCCACCGACCGCGGCGCCACGGTCG
>WLOZ01000120.1 GCA_009699025.1 Actinomycetota bacterium | reverse complement strand
TGCACCGCGCTGAAGAATGGCACGGCGTACACGTTCGCGGTGAAGGCTGCCAACGAGGCTGGCGTATCGCTGCCGAGCCTTCCCAGTGCCGCGGTGACCCCGCGCACCGTTCCCGATGCGCCGACCAACGTGGAAGGCGCGCCCAGTGCGGCAAGCGCGACAGTGACCTGGTTGGCCCCGGCGAACACCGGGGGCTCGCCCATCACGGCCTACACGGTGACGGCGTCGCCCGCGGCCGGCCCCTGCACTGTCAACGCCCTCACTGCGACGTGCGTGAAGCTCGCCAACGGGCTGCCCTACACCTTCACGGTCAAGGCGACCAACGTGGCGGGCGACTCCCTGCCGAGTGCCTCGAGCGCGGCGGTGACCCCGCGGACCATTCCGGGACCGGTCATGGCGTTCGTCGGAGCCCTCAACGAGGGGGGTGTGTCCCTCACGTGGCAGCAGCCGGCCACCAGCGGTGGCGCCCCGGTGGTCGACTACAAGCTCGAGACCCGAACCTCGGCTGACTCTCCGTGGAGCTCCCAGACCGTCGAAGCCACGAGCACTACCCTCGCGGCGAACCCCGGCGACACCGTGATGGCCCGGGTGGCGGCGCGCAACGCTGCGGGCCTCGGCCCGGCTACCGAGCTGGCATCCCCGGTGGTGCTGCCCGTTCCCAAGGTCGATCCGCCGATCGTGATCGAGGCGCAGCAGATCGTCGGCGGCCAGGTGGGCGAGGCGGTCGTCACGATCACCGCGAAGTCGCTCAAGCCGAGCAGCTCGATCGACGCGTGGGCGTTCTCGACCCAGGTCAAGCTGTTCGACGACCAGACCGACGCCTCGGGGGGCTACACCACGCAGGTGAAGGTGCCCACGGGGCTCGAGGCGGGCGACCACACGCTCCTGGTGCGAGGCATCGACGGGCAAGGCAAGCGCGTCGAGGCCCGCATCGGCTTCAAGGTGTCCGACGACGGAACGGTGATCGCGCTGGTCAAGCCCAACGCCAGTATCCAGCCCGACGAGAACGCGCTGAACGCCTTTCACGCACTCGACAACCCCGTCACCTTCGCGGCCACGGCGGTGGCGGCGATGAGCCTGGTCTCGGTGGGTGCGGCCGGAGCGGGAGCCGGGGCGGCGGCTGCTGCGAGTGTGAGAACCGACCTCAAGTTCCGATTCCTCGAGCACGACGAGGAGGAGGAAGAGGAAGAGGAAGGGGCGTGGGGAGACAGGACGGGATTCTGGAAGATCCCCGGCACGGGGTGGTTCGAGTCGACCATGATCGCGCTCACGATCTGGTTCGGTCCTCGCTCACCCCTGATGGCCAAGCTTCTGGTCGACGCGGCACCCGTGCGGGCGGTGATCGGCTTCTGGTCGCTCACCCTTCCGCTCGTCGCCGTGGCGGTAGGAGTGCGCAGCGCCTTCGAGACGTACGGCGAGTTGGTGCCGCCCTCGGCGCTTGCCCTCACCCTCATCATGGTGATCGGAATCTTTGACCCCCTCGCCGGTGTGCTCGGCGTGGGTGCCTTCTGTGCTGTGGCGCTCACCTCGGGTGTGGCGCACGACGCCACCCACGTGCGATTCACCATGGGCCTGCTTCTCCTCGGCGCCGGCCCGGGCGTGATCGCGGCGTACATCAGGCCGTACCGCCGTGCCCTGCCCACGGGTCACCACGACTGGTGGGAGCGCTTCGTCGACGTCGTGATGGTGCCCATCATCGCCGGCTGGGCGACGACCAAGATGGTGGGCGCTCTCTCGTCGATGGCTGAGCTCGACCTGCCCATCGACGAGTACCGGTACAGCATCGGCGTCGCGGTGGGTGTCGCCATGCTATTCCGGGTGGTGCTCGACCATCAGGCTGTGCGCTGGTACCCCCAGCGACTCATCAGCTTCGCGCCCAAGCCGCGCCCGCCGGGAATGCCGCAGAAGGTCAGCGCCGTCGTGGTCAAGGGAATCATCTTCGTCTTCGTCTCCATCGCCTTCATCGGAAACGTGTGGCAGCTGTGGGCGGGGCTCGCGCTTCTCCTCATTCCCTACGTCGTCGCCCTCTGGTCCGCTCACCTGCCGAACAGCCCGCTGCTGTACCAGGTGGTGCCGCACGGGGTGCCCAAGCTCCTCACCGAACTCACCCTCGGCACCCTCCTCGTCCTCGCCCTCCACCAGGTCATGGAGCCAGGTCCAGTCTTCGCGCGCTGGGCATTCTTCCTCGTGTCCATCCCGGCGTTCTTCATCAACATGCTGTCGCTGTTCGGCCGGCACCCCGCCGACGATGCGCCGCGCTGGTACGTACACCGCGATCGGACGGTGTTCTACCGATGTGTGAGCGTGGTGGTCTTCTGCATCTTGATGTACCTCATGTTCTTCAAGCAGTAGGCGTTGTGCGCGTCGCGCCTGTCGCCTTGGTCGTCCTCGTTGCGCACTGGCGCCAAGTGTTAACTCTTCGTGCGGCGACACGACACCGCAGTGTCGGTTGAGAGCTTTGTGTCAGCGTTTGAGTGTGAATCGTGAGAGTTGCGATCGTCACCGAATCGTTTCTTCCCCATGTCAACGGAGTGACAAACTCCGTGCTTCGCATGCTGGAGCACCTCGCCCCCCGCGGCTATGACCTTCACGTCATCACGCCGATCGCGGGAGACGGGTGGCACGGCGATGTGCCGGTAACTCGGCTGCTGTCATTGCCCATGCCGGGCTACTCGGCTGTCGCAATTAGCCTGGTCGGACATCGTCGGCTTTCGGCGATCCTCCGCGAGATCGCGCCTGACGTGGTGCACCTCGCCAGCCCTTTCGTGGTCGGCGTTCCTGCCGTTCGAGCCGCGAGTGACTTAGGCATCCCTGTCGTGGCCGCCTTTCAGACAGACGTTGCCGGATTCGCCTCCCGCTACGGCCTAGGCGTTGCCGACGCGATGGTGTGGCGCCGACTGCGGCGCATTCATGGGGCGTCCGATCTGACCCTCGCGCCCTCGCGTCCGACGATTCATGATCTGAAGGCGCACGACGTGCCCAGGGTCGAGTTCTGGCCACGGGGGGTTGATGCCGCGACGTTCAACCCGACCCATCGCCACGACGGGCTTCGTGCCGAGTGGACCGGCAGCCGCGACGATGTCGTGGTCGGCTACGTGGGCAGGGTGGCCGCCGAGAAGGAGGTGGAGCAACTCGCCGTGCTCGCCGACATTCCGGGCGTGACCGTGGTGGTGGTGGGCGACGGACCGGCCCGCAGCAACCTCGAACGGCTCATCCCCGCAGGAGTGTTCACGGGCTTCCTTCACGGTGATGAGTTGTCCCGGGCCGTCGCGAGCCTCGACGTGATGGTGCACACCGGTCGATTCGAGACCTTCTGCCAATCGGTTCATGAAGCGCTCGCCAGCGGAGTGCCGGTGGTGGCGCCGGCCTCGGGTGGCCCGCTCGACCTGGTGACTCCCAGCCGCAACGGGTGGCTCTACCCGCCGGGCGACGAGCAGGCGTTGAGGGGCCATGTGCTGGATCTCGTCGGTGATCAGTTCAAGCGCGAGGCCATGGGTGTGGCGGCACGACAGTCGGTCGCCGGACGCTCGTGGTGCGCGGTCATGACTCAGCTTGAGCAGCACTACGCCGACGTAGTGGCAGCACGCTCACCAGCATCGGCATTGAGGGGTTCAGCCTGATGCGCATCGCCCAGGTGGCCAACTTCTACGGCCCGTCAAGCGGCGGAATCCGTACTCTGATGCACCACCTGGGGGCGGGGTACGTGGCCGCCGGCCACGAATCCTTCCTCATTGTGCCCGGCGACCGGTACGAGCGACTCGACACCCCCTACGGGTGCGTCATCACCCTGCCCTCGTCTCTGATCCCGGGCAGCGGTGGGTACCGCGCGATCCTGGACGTCGATCGCGTCTGCACTGCTCTCGACGAGATCGCGCCCGACCGAGTCGAGGTGTCCGATCGCCTGACCCTGCGATCACTGGGGTGGTGGGCGCGTGCCCATGGCATTCCTTCACTGATGTGGGCGCACGAACGGGTCGATGGCGTGCTCGACGCCTGGCTGCCAGGCCGGTGGCCCACGCGCAGGATGGCGGACTCGTGGAATAGGAGCACGGCGCGGCGATTCGACCGCGTGGTGTGCTCCACCCGGTACGCCGCTGAGGAGTTCGAGCGAATCGGTTGCGGCACCGTGGCTCGAGTCGCGCTGGGGGTAGACCTCGCGATGTTCCATCCGACGCGGCGCGACGAGCAGCTTCGGCGTGCGCTGCTCGGCGACGACTCCGGCTCGCTCATCGTGATGTGCAGTCGACTCTCGCGAGAGAAGCGGCCAGAGCTTGCGATTCGGGCGGTGCAGGCCCTCGCGGCTGACGGCCTCCGTACCAGGCTCGTGGTGCTGGGAACCGGTCCGTTGGAGCAGCGGCTGCGCTCCCTGGCAGTCGGGATTCCGGTGACCTTCCTCGGGCACATCTCAGAGCGCGAGCGCATGGCCGACATCCTGGCCAGCGCCGACGCGCTGATAGCGCCGGGACCGATCGAGACGTTCGGCCTCGCAGCGCTCGAGGGCCTTGCCTCAGGGACGGCTGTGGTGGCCTCGGCTCCGAGCGCTCTGAGCGAAATCGTCACCACGAGGTCGGGCCGGCTGGTCGCTGGGACTGTCGAGTCCTTCTCGCAGGCGCTGCGCGAGGTGCTGTCGATGCCCGTCGTGGAGCGGTCGCAGGCTGCTCGCGACCGGGCGTGTGAGTTCCCGTGGTCGCGCACCGTCGAATCCATGCTGACTCTGCACGGGCTGACGGACCTTCCGGCGCTGGACCACGGATGACTCGGAGTTGAGATGAGGCCGCTGCGCGTCGTGGGGTTGGGCGACAGTGTGACCGCGGGAGTGGGAGACGTCGTTGGCGGCGGCAACTCGCCGGGCTGGGCCGCACATCTGGCGGTGTTGCTCGGCGCCAGCGAGTACCTGTGCCTGGCGCGAACCGGGGCACGGATGCGCGATGTCGTGGCCGAGCAGCTGCCCGAGGCGACGGCCTTCAAGCCCGATCTCGCGACGTTGCTCATCGGCGGCAACGATGTGCTTCGATCAGACTTCGACGCGGTGCGGGTGGCACGTGGGGCCCGTGACGTGTGCGTGGAGCTCACGGCTGCCGGCGGGGTTGTTCTGGTGGTTCTCCTCCACGATCCATCGATGGTGCTGCCCCGCGGCGGCCTGGCCGTGGGCCGAGTGCTGGCAGCCCGCGCTGCAGCACTGAACGTGGCCCTGCTGGCCGATCTCGCCGGAATGCCTGGGGTGGTCGTCCTCGACCCGCGGGACTTCGAGGTAGCTCACCTGCGGAGCACCTGGCACATCGACCGGATGCACCCGTCGGCCCAGGGCCATCGCGCGCTCGCGACCATGGCGGCCACGTGGCTCTCGCGGCGTGGCTTCCACCCTGTGGCTCCTGTCCCTCCCGTCCCGGAGCAGTGCCCCGGTCCCGTACTCGTGGCGGTGTGGCTGGTCGCCCACGGGGTCCCGTGGCTGCTGCGACGCAGCGTCGACCTGATTCCCGAGTTGGTGGGGGTCGTCATCGCCGAGAGGCGGGCCGAACGAGCACGGACGACCTGTCAGGGTGGATGTCAGTCGCCTGCGGCGATGGCCGCGCCCAGCGACGCGGCCGCGGCGACCACGGCCTCGGCGTAGCGCGGGCCGGCGGCCCGTGAGACCCGCTCGACGGGACCCGACACCGACACCGCCGCGATCACCCGCCCACCCGGCGCGCGCACGGGCGCCGACACGCTGGCCACCCCCGGCTCGCGCTCTCCCAGGCTCTGCGCCCAGCCTCGCCTGCGCACGGCGGCGAGGGTGACGGCGGTGAAGGCGGCGCCGCGAAGCCCGCGGTGGAGGCGGTCTGCGTCCTCCCACGCGAGCAGCACCTGCGCCGCTGAGCCGGCGTGCATGGTGAGTGCGCTGCCCACGGGCACGCTGTCGCGAAGCCCCGTCATGCGCTCGGCCGCCGCGACGCAGATGCGCTGCTGGCCCTGGCGACGGTAGAGCTGCGCGCTCTCGCCTGTGGCGTCGCGCAGGGTGACCAGCACCGTGGAGGCCGACGACAGCAGCCGGTCCTCGCCCGCGGCGGCCGCGAGCTCACCAAGCCGGGGGCCGAGGGTGAAACGTCCCGACACGTCGCGAGTCACCAGGCGGTGGTGCTCGAGAGCGCAGGCGAGGCGGTGGGCAGTGGGTCGCGGGAGCCCGGTGACCTCCACCAGACCGGCGAGCGAGAGTGGTGCCCCCTCAAGGGCTGCTAGCACCGCAGCGGCTTTGTCGAGGACTCCGACTCCGCTACTGTTGTCCATGAAGTGATACTCGCGTCTCACTATCCGAGACGTCAAGTCGGACGAACAATCGGAGGGGTCATGGGTCTCACGCTTGCTGAGAAGGTCTGGAACGAGCACGTGGTGGTG
>WLOZ01000012.1 GCA_009699025.1 Actinomycetota bacterium | reverse complement strand
TCCGGAAGAGCTACCGTGGGCCGAGTCGAGCGCCTGCGAATCCGATCGAGGCAGGCGTTAACGACGATGCGGTGCAGCCAGGTGGTAACCGCTGCATCTCCGCGGTAGGACGACGCGTTGCGATAGGCGGAGATGATGCCGTCCTGCACGGCGTCAGCCGCCTCCTCGGGGTCGCCGAGCGTACGCATGGCCACCGACCAGAGCCGATCACGGTGGCGCCGGAAGAGTTCGCCGAAGGCGTCGGGGTCTCCGGCCACGTGCTGAGCCATGAGCGCTCGATCATCGAGTGAGCTGATGGCACCGGGCTCGCCCTCGCCTTGATCGCGTGTGGCGTCGTCCCCGAGATTCTCCACGGGTGTCACTGTACTTCGATCACAGTGGCCGGGCGCGACCAATCCACCACTTAGCCGAGGACCGTGAGCTCGCCAATGCCGCCCTGGTATCCGCTGTCGGGATTGGAGGACACTCGGGTAATCCAAATGAGCACGTACCGAGCAGTCACGGGCTTGGGGGCGCGAAGCACGATGTCTTCGGGCGCAGCAGTCGCCGCCGCGAAGGGCGTGTAGGCCGCAGGGTCGTCGCTCACCTTCTCCGAGGTACGAATTTCGAGGTCGGTCCCCGGGCCGACGAGGGTGAGCTTGACCGCGGAGACCGGCCGTGGCGCTCCGAGGTCGAGCAGCAGTCCGACCCCGGGCTTGCCTGACAGGTAGTCCGATGCGTAGACCACCGTGGTCCACGCAGTCGCAGGCTTGCCATCGATGGCGAGGGGCGCGAGGTCGGAGTTCTCCCTGCCATTGCCCAAGGGGTCGAAGTCGCTCACTCGAATAATGGGAAGCGCCTGGTCGATGACGGGTGGAGGGACGGTGGCAGTGGGGCGAGGGGCCGTCGAGGCCGTGATCACCGGTCGCGGGCTGACCGCTGACGGACCGTCGGCCACGAGTTGCCACCCGAGAAGCCCCAGCGCGCCTACTGCCACTAGTCCGATAACACTTGCCGTCAGGCGCCTGCCTACCCTGTGCGAACGGCGGCGTCGCGCCCCCTTGGTTGCGGGCGCCTCCCGTCCGGGTCCGGCCGCGAGCCGAAGGTCGGCGGCTAGCGGAGCCACTCGACTGTAAGTACCACCTTCGCGAGGAGGGGTCGTGCCACCGACCGATCGTGAGCAGATGAGGTCAACCGGACCGGTCACCGCGGGAGCCACTCGGCTGGGCAGGGGCACGCTATCCCCGATCTCAGGGGCCGCCGCCACCCCGTCGACATCGCCGTAGGGCCAGCGACCGCTGACGCAGGCATAGAGAATGCCACCGATGCCGCGGATGTCGGCCAGCACGGGGTCGGGGTCGGGGTCGCAGCCTTTCAGCACGGCGTCGACACCGAGGCCGCGCACGCGCACCTCTCCACCGGCGGTGATGAGGAGCGAATGAGGCCGAAGTCGGCCGTGGGCAATTCCACTGAGGTGCGCCGTCTCGAGACATTCGGCTACCTCAGCGGCGAGCCGGAGTGAGTCCACCGCACTCATCGGATCGTGGATCAGTTCCTGCAGCGGACGACCCTCGACCCACTCGGTCACGATCGCGATGTGGGGGCTTCCCTCGAACTTGACGTCGACGACATCGAGCACGTGGATGAGTCGTCGGTCGGAGACGCGCGCGGCCAGGCAGGCGGCGTCGCGCAGGTCTTCGGCGCGCTCGTCGCTCGCGGGCAGCAGTCGCACCCCCACCTTGCGGCCCAGAACAGGATCGGTGGCCTGCCACGACTGCGATCCGGCACTGTCACCGACGATGACGTCGAGGTGGTAGCGCCAGACAGCATCGGTGATCTGGCGGGCCGGCTCGTCGGTGACGGACTCTGAGGTGTGGTGGGGAGTTGCTGGCGCCTGGCCAACCTCTGATCCCACGGAGTTGCCGGCCTTGGAGCGGGTCTCGAGGAGGTCGAGGGTGTCGCCCATCGACCGCGGCGGGGGGCCGTCTTCGGTCGCTGACGAGGTGTCACCGTCGATGGTCACTGTTCCCTCCGCCGCAGAAGGGTGATGGCATGAAGCAACTCTGAAGTGAGAAGCCCCGGACCCCCGTGTCCGAGCAGGATATAGGCCAGCGGCTGTTGGCACCTGTTCGCGGGAGCCCATCCTGAGCCGGGTGGCTGGGGTGACTCAGGTTGTGCCCTCATGCCGGCCGTCCTCCCGGTAGGCGGCTGCGCAGCAGGCCACCCACCTCACGGACCTCGCGGATGCGCAGAACCCAGGCCGCGATCACGAACCCAACCGTTCCTAGCGCCGCGCCCACGACGAGGTTGACCAGCAATCCCCATCGGCCTGCTTCCGGCACCAGCTGTGCCATTCCGTTGACGGCAGCGAGGGTCACCAGGGCGCCCACTGCCCCGGCGAGCGCCACAACGAGCAGTGAGCGCACAGTAGCTGCCACCTCAAGCCCGCCCAGGCGGCGTGACAGCATCCACGTGGCCACGATGAAGATCAGCCAGTAGGCGACCGAGTAGGAGGCGGCCATCGAGACCACCTTCGCCGAGTCAGGGACGGCGTAGAAGACGGGAACCATGATGGCGAGCATCATCACGTTGAACCCGATGGTGAGGAAGAAGGGGGTGCGCGTGTCCTCGAGGGCGTACCACCCGCGGAGGAGGATGTAGAAGAGCGTGAAGGGAATCATGCCGATGAGAAAGGCAATGACCACCGCGCCCGTGTACGTGGCCGAGGCGCTCGTGGATGCCCCGAACCCGAAGATGAGTCGAGTGAGGCGTGGGGCGAGCACGAGCATGATCGCCGCGAGCGGGATTACCACTGCTGCCGCGAGCCGCGCGGTCGACGCCAGTTGCTGAGACATGGACCGCAGGTCGCCCTCATGCGCCGAGCGACTGAGCCGGGGCAGAAGCGCGGTGACAAGCGACACGGTGATGACCGAGTGGGGCAGGATGAAGATGAGGTGGGCCTTCTGGTACGTCGTGAGCCCCGCTGGAATGAGCGCGTTATTCTCGGCGATCACGTTGGCAAAGGTGGCCAGCCGAGTGATGACGATGTACCCGAGCTGATTCACCAGCACCAGGCCGATGGTCCAGGCGGCGAGTGAACCCGTCTTGCCCAGGCCCGTGCCCCGCCAGTCGAATCGTGGGCGCAGTACGTATCCCGATCGCCACAGAACGGGCACCAGGATGAGGGCTTGGGCGGCAACCCCTACTGTGCTGCCGATTCCTAGCCACGCCACCTCAGTGGAGCTGAGGGCACCGTCGGCGGCGGCCGCGGAGCCAGCAACTGCCAGAAAGCCCACGAAGACGCCGATGGCGATGACGTTGTTGATGATCGGGGCAAACATGGCAGCACCGAAGTGACCGCGTGCCACCAACACCTGCGAGAACACGGTGTAGACGCCGTAGAAGAGAATCTGGGGAAGGCAGAACTGGGCGAATGCCACAGCAAGTGCCCGCTGCGAGTCGGAGTACTCGCTGGTGGCGTAGAGGCTCACGATCCAGGGGGCGGCGATCACCGCGATCGCGCTGAGCAGCAGCAGCGCCGACACGATGAGGGTGAGCAGTCGGTCGGTGTACGCGGCCCCGGAGTCGAGGTCGTCGCGCATGTGACGCACGAGTTGCGGGATGAACACAGCGTTGAGTGCCCCACCGACAACCAAGATGTACACGATATTGGGGAGGGTGTTGCCCAGCGAGTAGGCGTCGGCAACGATGAAGAAGCCGAGGGCCGCTGTCATGGCCACATCGCGACCCACGCCGGTGATGCGCGAGACGACGGTGCCAGACGCCATGAGGGCCGACGACTTGATCAGGCTGGCCTCCGACGAATCGGGCCTCTTCCGCGGGGGCAGGGTGTCGTCGCTCATGACGTGATGGTCGAGTCGGCGTCGCCACGCATCACCTGACGAGCGTTGGCGCGCGAACTGCGGATTCGTCGCACGGCGTTGATGGCCAGGAGCACCACCAGCGCGGCGAAGGCTGCCCCTACAACCCAGGCAGCGGCGCGCGAGTAGGCCGAGGAGCCAACACTGAGTTGGGCAGGAATTCCGAACGGGTCCCCGGTGGGCGAGGTGAGCCTCACCTCGAGTGGCACGGGGTCACTGCCACTCACTCGCGCCGAAACCTCGATCAAGGTCGTCGCCCCGGCAGGAATTGTGAACGGCGCAATCGGCGCGGTGCTGAGGCGCACGGAGGGCACCGCGGTCAGAACGAGACCCACGGTGACGGCCGTATCGAGTCCGTTCGAGATGCTGATGGGGATGATGCCGGTGTCGCCAGGGAGCGTCACCGAGCCGCGCGAGATGATGCGCACCCCAGTGAGAGCCTTGCTCGTGCGTGCCCGCACGCCAGCGATTATCTGTGACCCCGCGATGGTGTCGACGCGGAAGGCGGCCGACGACGCCCGCGCCAGTGCCCCGAGCAAAGGGACTGTGGTGGCGGCCGAGCCGGCGATCACGTCACCCACCAGGGTGGTCGATCTGTGGGCCTCGCGAATCCGCGAGATGTACGCGGCCGACAGTTCTCCAGATCTCTGCTGGCGGGTATAGGGAGCGATCGTGCGCTGGACCGACGAGGGTTGCCCGCCCAGAAGGGTCGCGAGCCCCACCGGTCGAATCCAGGGGACGGAGCCGATGTCGGCGAGTAACTCGGTCAGGTAGGCCGAGGTCGAGGTCCATCGAGGGGGAGGTGCCATGACCACCGTGCGGGAATCGGTGATCTGCTCGCCGATCACCGCGAGTTCGGCGAGCAGTCGCTGTCTGTCGAGCAGACTCTCGCCGGCGGTTCGGTGGGGTGCGACCAGCAGTTCACTGAGGACGTCATCTGGAATCACGGCTGTTGCCGACCCTGCAGTGCCCGGAATCGCCACGGCGCCCGATGGTGTGAAATCGACGTTGGCGCTGACCTGACGCTCAGACAGGACGATGCCACGCGGGGCCGCGTTGGTGAGCGTGCTGAGGGTCGCGCTATCGACCCAGCCTGTCGGCGGCCACGCCAGGGTGGAACTGACGGTGCGGCCAATCACCGCGCTGGTGTCGGACGCAGCAGTGGTGATGGAACGCACGACGTCACCGGGGAGGCCCCCGCGCACAAGTGCGACGTCGTCGGGCACCGCGTACGGAAGGGCCATGACGTCGGCCCGCTGCGTGACGCGCCGAAGGTCATCGAGCCAGTTCGTGGCATCGTCGGGGCGCACTCCAGCGACCACGGTGGTGCCACGCCTCACTCGGTAGCCATCCGCCATGGAGTCAAGCGTTTGAACGAGCGCTGGATCGATGACCCAGGTGACCTTGTAGCTATGGGCTGCTGCGGCGTCGAGCAGGAAGCGAAGCCGTCCCCCGGGTGCCACCGCGCGCGGAATCTGTTCGCTGAGCAGTACGCCGTCGGCGTCGACAGCTGTGGTTTCGGTGAGTGGCCACAGGGTGACGAGTCCGGTAATCGGAGTGGTCGCCGGGTCGGGAAACCACGGGAGGAACGTCCGGATTAGACCCACGCGCAGTCGGTTACCGTCGCCCGGGTCTGACTGCGCTTCGACGAGTATCTGGTAAACGCCCGGTGAGGGAAATCTCAGTGAGTCGACCGGCACCGTGATGGTGAACGGAATTGACTGGCCTGGCGCCAGCGCGGGAATGGCCGCCGACCGTGATCCATCGATGATCGTTCCGGTGGAGGTGATCGTGCCGTCGGCCACCTGCGCAAGCGCCGACCGGTCGGCAAGCGGCTGTTCTCCCACTCGGAGTCGAACGGTGACTCCCGGCACCGCGGATCCGGAGGTGTTCGCCACGGCGCCACCGATCACCAGCATGCTGCCGGGAAGGGGAGCTCGGGGTAGCAGTGTGTCGACCGACACATCAACAGGGCGCGAGTTGGTCGCTCCCAGCGCGATGCCGGAGGGGACGACTGCCCCGGCGGCGAGCAGAGCCGTTGCCGCCAGGGCCAGCAGCGGAGCGCGCACCCTCACGCGCCGCCGACTCCGGCCGACCCGCCTCGAGGCGTGGGGCGAGTTGACAGCAGGGCGCTCGCATCAACCGTGAAGCCAGCAGTTCCGAGGAGGTCGGGGACCCGGGAGAGTAGGCGGCGCTCATCGGCGTAGCCGAGTCGGCTGGGCAGCTCTTCAATGGGCACCCACGCCACCTCCTCGACCTCGATGTCCTCGTCGGAGAGCTCACCCCCGGTGGCCTCGAGCAGAAAGTGGTGCACGGTCTTGTGAATGCGGCGACCTTCGGCGACGAACCAGAAGTCGATCACCCCGAGCGGCGCCACGACGCGACTGATGATTCCGGTCTCCTCGGCGGCCTCGCGCACGGCTGCCATCTCGGCGGTCTCTCCCTCCTCCACATGTCCCTTGGGCATCGACCACACGAGCCGCCTGCGCCGGTCAAGCCGGCCAATGAGGGCTGCCTCGGCGCCACCCGCGTGCATTCGCAGCACGAGTCCGCCGGCACTGGTCTCCTCCACGCGCACCATGGAGGGCTTGCGAGGGGCTCGCCCTGCGCGCGCGGCGCCTGAGCCTGAGGGGCGGCTCGGCCCAGCCGGCTTCCCTGCCGCACCGGAGGACCCGGACTTTCGGCTCGGGGGAGGGGTCGAGGCCATGCCCCCACACTACGGGTGACCCGACCGCGAGGCGCTTCGCCGTAGAATGAGCGCTCGTGTCGCCACCTACCATTCCTGAACTGACCCCCCGCCAGCGGGCAACCCTCGACGCATGGCTCGATTCGGTGCCCGGTTTGAGTGAATTGTCACTTAAGTTTGAGCGCGCGGGGCACGAGTTGGCCCTCGTGGGGGGTGCGGTGCGCGACCTGGTTCGGCTCAGTAACGCCGGATCGGCGAACGAACCTGTGCCCGCGATGGCGCCGGGCGGCGGTGGAGCGGTGGTCGACATCGATCTCACGACGGACGCCCACCCCGAGGAGATTCAGCGCCTGGTGGCGGGCTGGGCCGATGCGGTGTGGGACGTCGGCATCCGATTCGGCACGATCGGCGCAAGTCGTGCCACCGCGCGCTACGAGATCACCACCTACCGCACCGAGTTGTACGCCGACGATTCGCGCAAGCCGGAGGTGGCCTTTGGCACCTCGCTCGTCGATGACCTGCTGCGGCGTGACTTCACCGTGAACGCCATGGCCGTGCGACTGCCGGGCCGCGAGTTCGTTGATCCGTTCGGTGGGCTAGACGACCTGCACGACCATGTCCTTCGAACCCCGGGGGCCCCTGACGATTCGTTCAGCGACGACCCACTGCGCATGATGCGCGCGGCGCGATTCGTGTCGCAGTTGCAGTTTATTCTGGCGCCCGAGGTGCTGGCGTCGGCCACCGCAATGGTCGACCGCATCACCATCGTCTCGGCCGAGCGAGTACGCGAGGAACTCGTGCGCCTCGTGATGGGTCGCGATCCTCGCTCAGGCCTCGCCGTGATGGTGCAAACGGGGCTTGCGGCCCATGTGCTGCCCGAGCTACCCAAGCTGTCACTCGAGATCGATGAGCACCATCACCACAAGGACGTCTACGAACACACGCTCACGGTACTTGAGCAGGCGATTGCCCTCGAGAGCACCCACGAGCCGATCACAGGACCCGACTTCGTGCTGCGCTTCGCGGCCCTGATGCACGACGTTGGCAAGCCGCGCACGCGACGCTTTGAGGCCGACGGCGCTGTCTCGTTTCACCACCACGAAGTCGTCGGGGCCAAGATGACCCGCAAGCGCATGCAGGCGCTGCGTTTTTCAAACGACGAGACCGACGACGTATCCAGACTGGTTGAACTGCACCTTCGCTTCCACGGTTATGGCACTGGTGAGTGGACTGACTCAGCGGTGCGCCGCTATGTGCGTGACTCCGGCGATCTGCTCGCCCGTCTGCACAAGCTCACCCGGGCCGACTGCACCACGCGCAACGTGCGCAAGGCTGAGCGGCTCCAGCGCACCTACGAAGAGTTGGAGCGTCGCATCACCCGGCTGGCGGCCGAGGAGGAGCTGGCCTCGATCCGGCCCGAGCTTGACGGCCTGCAGATCATGACGCTGCTCGACATCCCAGCCGGACCCGCGGTGGGCGAGGCCTACCGATTCCTGCTCGACCTCCGGCTCGACCGCGGGCCGATCGGGGACGAGCGTGCGGCAGAGGCGCTGCGGGCCTGGTGGGCGGCGCGCAGCCGCTAGGCCGACGTGCCCGAGTCGGCGTCGATGGGCTCGCTCGCCGAGGTAGTTCCAGCATCGTCTGCGGCGGTCTCGCGGCTGCGGCCGAGCCACAGCACCCCACCGATCAGCAGGGCGGCGAGCACCACCACGAGGAGCTGGGTCGTCGACAGCATGAGAGCCAGAACGATGACCACGGCCACCGCCCCGATGGCGATGATGAGCAGTCGGGTGTTGTCAGCGACCCACGCGCCCACTGAGCGAGAGCCGCTGGCCACGGCGCCACCAATGCTGCCCGCCATGCCTTCGGTGCTGCCGCTGACCGAGCCGCTGACCGAGCCGCTGACCGAGCCGCTGACCGAGCCGCTGACTGAGTCGGTGACTGACCCGGTGGCCTTGCTGGCCCAGCCGCGAAGGGCAAGTGCGGGCCGTGAGCTGCCAAACAGCCAACCACCGACGGCGAGGGCCACACCGATGACCATCAGCCAGCTGATGGCATTGGCGAGGAAGCGAGTGAGGGTCTCGAAGAACACCGACTCGGCGCCGGCGAAGGGCGTGGAGGAGAAGACGAGGTGGACGAGCTCTCCGCCCGCTGCCAGCCCCACCTTGAGTAGCGCCGCCGACACCAGAACAGCGATTCCGGTTGCCAGTACCATGCGAGGCCGGCGTCGAGACAGGGCGATTGCGATTGCGAACAGGGCGATCGCGACGAAGAGCAGCCAGGTGGCGAGGGGCTTGGTGAGTGCGTAGGCGGTCTGAGCGCGGGCGAACTGGTCGCTCTGGAGGAGCACCACCTGCTTGTCGGCGGCGGCGGGAATGGTGGCGGGGAGCTTGTCGGCGAACGCGGTTCCGCTCGACACTAATTCAGCTCGCACGGCCTCGTAGAGCGAGGTGGTGTCGAGCACGATCTGCCCCGACGTGTTTACCTGCAGTGGGCCGTTCTGATTACCCTCCAGCAGCGCCATCAGTGACTTCTGGGCTGCCTCATTGATCCGCAGCCAGGCCTGGTTGAAGCGGGGTGAGGCGAGCACCGCGCGCACCGCGCGATCGATGAGGGTGTCGAGGGCGGCGGTGAGTGGGCCCACGAGAACCTGCCCGTTGGCGGGGAGGTATCCCGACAGTGCGGCGTCGAGGTTGAGCGCCGAGGTTACCTGAGTGGACACAACCGTAGCGACGGCGTCTTGGATCGCTGGGTCAGCGCTGATGGGCGCGACCGTCTCGACGTAGCGGTCGGTATCGGTGACCGTTTGCTGGCCCCAGAACGTGAGCACGCCAATGGGCAGCAGCAGGGAAGCGATGATGAAGAGGATCACCGCCGTGATTCCGCGACCGCGCGAGGGACGGCGGTCGGTGGAGGGTGCCTGCGTGGTCTCGCTCATTATTCCTCCGAGGGTCCAGACGTGTGAAAGATCAATCTATGCCCCCCGGGGTCAGGCGATAGGGCCAAGGCGACGCGACACGATGACGTACCACCCAGCCGCGAGCGTGAGGACCAGTGCGATCAACACGTCGATGCTGGGTGAGAGGCCGCTGACCGGGGCCGCGAAGGCGATCCACAGAACCCCCACCACCATGCCCACGTTGACGGAGACGTCGTAGAGAGAGAACACGCGGCCGCGGTGATCGTCACTCACTGCTCGCTGCACGACTGTGTCACTGGTGACCTTCACTGCCTGTCCTGCAAACCCGATGCCTAGGCTAGCGAGCAGCAGACCAGCCATGCCGGTCGTCAGGGGCCAACCCAGAGTGGTGCCCAGGAAACCCACGAGCGCCAGAACGGCCCCGGCTAGCAGCACCAGGGCGCTCCAGGGGACCGACCCCAGATGACGACTCATTTTCGGCGTAAGCACCGCGCCGATGAAGGCGCCGAGTCCTGCGGCGATCAAGACTAAGGTGAGCCCGGCGAGGGCCGCAGCGGGGTCGCTGGGCGGGTTGAGCGTGTTGCGCAGCAGGAGAATGGCGAGCACTGTGGCCGCCCCGAAGGCCACTCGATGGAACGACACGACGATGATCGCGTTCGCGGCGGCGCGGTGCTGGCGCAGGTGACTGAAGCCCTCGCGCAGGCCGCGTAGAACATCGCGAATGCCCTCGCCCACGATGTCTCCGTGGGGTCCGAGCAGGTCAATCGCGATCGTACGAGCGATCATCGAGGAGACCAGGTACATGGCTGCGGCACAGCCGAGCACGATCATGCTGCCTCGGTCGCCGCCACCACCAAGCGCTCTGATGCCTACGCCCACGAGGCCGCCCATGATCGAGGCGACCGTGCCCGCCGTCGGCGACAGCGCGTTGGCGGTAACGAGCGTGTCGGCGTCGACCGTGTGCGGCAGAGACGCTGCGAGTGCTGACAGCACGAAGCGTCCAATGCCGAGCGTGACCAGCACTGCAATGGCAAGGTCGACCCCGTCGTGGCCAGCGAGCAGGAGGAGACCGAGGAGAGCCACTGAAGCGACCCGAAACAGGTTCGCCGTGACCAGCACCTCGCGGCGGCGCCACCGGTCGAGGAAGACGCCGACGAAGGGTCCGATCAGGCTGTAGGGCAGCAGCAGGATGACAAACGCGATCGCGATGCGCGGAGCAGATGCCTCGCGCTCGGGGGAGAACAGCACAAAGGTTGTGAGCGCTGCCTGCACTAGCCCGTCGGAGAACTGGCCGGTGAGCCGTACGCCGAAGAGGCGTCGAAAGGAGCTCGACCCCAACACGCGCTGCAGATCCTCAACGGCCACAGGCCCACCGTAGACCGCGAAGTCCCGTGACTGGACACGCCAGCGGGGACCGACCTCCGGTGAGGGAGAAGTCGGTCCCCGCGGGACGTGGCTGGTCTAGCTCTCGATGGTTCCGGCGATGAAGTCCTCGACCGCCTGCTTGGCCTCGTCGTCGCTGTACTGCACCGGCGGCGACTTCATGAAGTAGCTGGAGGCCGACAGGATCGGGCCGCCGATTCCGCGATCCTTGGCGATCTTCGCGGCGCGGATGGCGTCGATGATGATGCCAGCCGAGTTCGGGGAGTCCCACACCTCAAGCTTGTATTCGAGGCTCAGGGGAACGTCGCCGAAGTTGCGGCCCTCAAGGCGCACGAAGGCCCACTTGCGGTCGTCGAGCCAGGCGACGTAGTCGCTGGGGCCGATGTGAACGTTACGAGGCGAGATCTCGTCGCGCAGCTGTGAGGTGACCGACTGGGTCTTGGAAATCTTCTTCGACTCGAGGCGCTCACGCTCGAGCATGTTCATGAAGTCCATATTGCCGCCGACGTTGAGCTGGTAGGTGCGGTCGACCGTGACTCCACGGTCTTCGAACAGCTTCGCGAGAACGCGGTGCGTGATGGTGGCACCGATCTGCGACTTGATGTCGTCGCCGATGATCGGAACGCCGGCCGCGGTGAACTTGTCGGCCCACTCCTTGGTGCCGGCGATAAACACGGGAAGCGCGTTGACGAAGGCCACGTTGGCGTCGATCGCGCACTGGGCGTAGAACTTCGCGGCCTGCTCTGAGCCCACGGGGAGGTAGCACACGAGCACATCGGCGCCGGTCTCCCTGAGCATCGCTACGACGTCGACGGGCTCGTCGTCGCTCTCGACGATCATCTCGCGGTAATACTTACCGAGGCCGTCGAGCGTGTGGCCGCGCGACACGATGATGCCGGTGGGCGGCACGTCGCAGATCTTGATGGTGTTGTTCTCGCTGGCGACGATGGCCTCGGAGATGTCCTGGCCCACCTTCTTGGCGTCGACGTCGAATGCGGCGACAAACTCAATGTCGCTGATGTGGTACGGCCCGAACGTGACGTGCATGAGGCCCGGCACGTTGCCGTTGGGGTCGGCATTGCGGTAGTACTCCACACCTTGCACGAGGGACGAGGCGCAGTTACCAACCCCGACGATCGCGACCTTGAGACTTCCCATTGTGTTGAACCTTCCTCACCTGTCGGAGCTGCGGCGGGTTGCCTCAGCACCTGTGCTATCGATCGCGCGCGTTGTGCTGCGACCGCTCCCGGAACCAGTCCGAGACATTTCTGAGCCGCCGGGCGAGCCGTTCTCGCCGGCCAGCAGATCGTCGATCCAACGCACCTCGCGCTCGACCGACTCAAGTCCGTGCCGCTGAAGTTCGAGGGTGTAGGTATCGAGTCGCTCGCGGGTGCGGACCAATGACCCGCGCAGCGTCGCGATGCGCTCTTCGAGTCGGCTGCGCCGCCCTTCCAGAATGTGGCGACGCACGTCGGCGTCGGCGCGGCCGAAGAAGGCAAAGCGGATGCCGAAGGCCTCGTCGTCCCAGGTGTCGGGGCCCGAATCGGCCAGCATCGTCGCGAAGCGCTCCTTGCCCTCGGCGGTGAGTTCGTACACGATGCGTGCTCGCTTGCCGGCGAGGGCGGGTGCGACGGAGTCGGCCGCCCCGAGCGCGGCGATTTCGCCGCGGGCCTCGAGCGACTTCAGGCAGGGGTAGAGCGAGCCGTACGAGAGGGAGTGAAAGGCCCCGAGGGCGCCGCTGAGTCGCTTACGCAACTCGTAGCCGTGCATGGGCGACTCCTGGAGTAGGCCGAGGACGGCAAACTCCAAGAGGGTCGACCTCGATCCTGCACGGGCGGCCACTGCACTCCTTGGTGGGGACAGGCGAGAAAGTGAGAGAGGTGAACGAGACGAAGCGCTGCGGGATGTAGTGCGGCGTTATATCGGCTCGATACATCTCAACGATACCTCATGCCGACACATTTCGTGCGACATCAACGACGCACCCGTGGGAGGGGAGGCAGAACTAGTCGAGCAGGTCGCGCGGCCGGCGCGGCGCATGGCGGGGAATGCCATCTCCGAGAATGTAGGAGGTCACGAGGTGGTTCCAGGTGCACTGGTGGCACACCTCCACCACATACACCCGGAATTCACCGAACTCGGTAGCCAGCCGCGGTAGCTCTCCGGTGGCGCGCACTCGTCCGCTGTAGGGGCCGAGTTGGGCCCCGAATGTGTAGGTCACATGGGTGAGGTCGCCGCGGCGGCACACCGGACAGCGCCGTTCGCTGGGCTCACCGTGCCACTTGGCCGCCCGCAGCAGGTAGGGGTCGGCGTCGCACGCGTCGCTGCGTAAGCCTCCGCCACTGAACAGATCCTCGAGCGCAGCCCGCCGCTGCAGGGCGTAGTCGATGACGTCGCGGGGGCGGGTGGGGTCGGTTACCACCTGGCGAGGCGCATCCTGCGGTCGCTCGTCGGGGGTAGCCTCAGAGCGTCCGCCCACCCGCGTTCCGCGAATCGAGGAGCGGTTCCCAGCCATTCCCCGACCCTACGTGATGAGCCGCGGTTGGCGAGTCGGTCGCGTGTGCGACGGGGGAACGCAGGAGGCTGGTGGGACGTTAACCCTGCAGGCTCCTCTACTTCCTCAGAAGGCGTGACCCGCTCACATGCGTATCAACTTCCCACGGCGAGTACGAACGGGCTGGCGACGCTGGATTCCCTCGTGGCGACTGGTTATCGGTGCGGTGTTCGCCACGGCGGTCGTGTCGGTGGGAGCCTTCGCCCTGGCGGTGGTGCTCACCCCGATTCCCGAGCCCAACGACATCGCCCGGGCTCAGACCTCGATTGTGTTCTGGAACGACGGCACCACCGAACTCGGTCGGCTTGGCGACGTGAATCGGGTCGACGTCACACTCAGCGATGTTCCCCTCCACGTGCAGCGGGCTGTGCTCGCGGCCGAAGACCGCGAGTTCTACAACCATGGTGGGTTCTCTCCCACCGGTGTGGCTCGTGCGGTGTGGAACAACGTGAGTGGCGGCTCCACCCAGGGGGCCTCCACGATTACCCAGCAGTACGCCAAGAACGCCTTCCTGTCGCAGGAGAGGTCACTGCTGCGCAAAGCCAAGGAACTCGTGCTCTCGGTCAAGCTCGAGACCACCGTGAGCAAGGATCAGATCCTGGGCGACTACCTCAACACCGTGTACTTCGGGCGTGGCGCCTACGGAATTGAGTCGGCGGCTCGCGCCTACTTCGGCGTGCCTGCCTCGAAGCTGACCGTCGCCCAGGGTGCCATGCTCGCGGCCCTGCTGAAGTCTCCCGAGGGGATGTCACCAGACCGTGCCCCCGAACGTCTGCGTGCGCGCTGGAACTACGTTCTCGACGGGATGGTGACCGTGGGCTGGCTCACCCCAGCGCAGCGTGCCCGTCAGCGCTTTCCTCAGGTGAATGAGCGCTCGTCGTCGGGACAGCCCTCCGGCACCACGGGCTACCTGCTTGACGCAGTGAGGCAGGAGCTGACCCAACACGACATCACCGAAGCTCAGCTCGGCATCGGCGGGCTGCGCATTGTGTCGACCTTCGACCAGACAATGCAGGCCGCCGCCGTGCAGGCCGTGCAGGATCAGGGGCCCACCGAGGGCACTGCGGGCCTGCGCATCGGGCTCGTGTCGGTGCGGCCAGGTACTGGCGAGGTGGTGGCTCTGTACGGCGGCGCCGACTACCGCACGAGTCCCCTGAACAACGCGACCCAGGCAATCGGGCAGGCGGGATCGACCTTCAAACCATTCGCTCTCGCGGCGGCGCTGAGATCGGGTATCACCCTCGACTCGATATGGAACGGCGACAACGCCCGCGACATCGGTGGTTACACGGTGGTGAACTACGGCGACAAGAGCTGGGGTGACATCTCGCTGCTCACCGCGACCGAGAACTCGGTCAACTCCGTGTACGTCGACGTGGAGAACACCGTGGGTGTCGACCCGGTAGCCGAGGCCGCAATCGCAGCTGGCATTCCGGTCGACACCGCAGGGCTCACTCGCAACCTCACGTTCGTCCTCGGAACCTCCAGCCCGCACGCCCTCGACCTCGCTCACTCCTATGCGACCTTCGCGGCGCGCGGCATGGAGGCGACTCCCTCCACGATCACCCGGGTTGAAGGACCGGGCGGCTCGGTGCTGTATCAAGCGGAAACGCGGAGCCGTGTGGCCTTCGAACCGGGGGTGGCCGACTCGGTCAACTATGCGCTGAGCAAGGTGGTGACCGATGGCACGGGGGCCGCAGCTCAGGCACTCGGACGACCCGCTGCCGGCAAGACTGGCACCACCAACGACAACCGTTCGGCCTGGTTCGTGGGGTACACCCCGCAGTTGGCCACCGCCGTCATGATGGTGAAGGACGGGCCCGAGGGACAGCCGATCTCGCTCTCCGGAACGGGCGGACTCGACACGGTGACGGGAGGCTCATTCCCCGCGAGAATCTGGACAGCGGCCATGGCCGGTGAGTTACAGGGCTCCGAGGTGCTCAACTTCGTCGATCCGGTGAACGTTTCCCCCTCGCCGACGCCGACCCCCTCGCCGACGCCGACCCCCTCGCCGACGC
>WLOZ01000119.1 GCA_009699025.1 Actinomycetota bacterium | reverse complement strand
GTGGGATAGGGTCGGGGAGTTCGCCTTTGGGTGGACGGCGGGCTGTAGCGCAGCTTGGTAGCGCACTTGACTGGGGGTCAAGGGGTCGCAGGTTCAAATCCTGTCAGCCCGACGCAGGAAACTGCAGGTCAGAGCCGGTTTCGTACTCGGCTAGGAAGCCGGCTCTTACTGTTTCCAAGGGGCTTGTGTCAACTGGTGTGCCAACTAGTCCAGCCGCCCGTCCCGGAGGCGGTTGCGCTGCCGGGAGAGAAGGCTCCGGTATGAGGCGGCGCCGAGGCGGTGGCCTTGTCGTCTGAGCCGTGTCTGCGCCCCCCGCGACAGAGGCCAAACAACACCGTGACAGTACGGTTGTCAGACTCCGTCGAACCCGTCATGCTCAATTCCGTCGGACGAGCCGCGCCCCACGTCAGTGGAGGCACTACGTACGTAGATGGAGCCCGATTATGGACACGACGGAACTGACCCCGCAGGAACGACGTTTTGAGTCCGAGCGCATTCATGCCTCGCCCACGGTGCTGCTGCTCGCGGCGATCGGGCTGGCCGGCTATGGGGTCGGTAAGTTGCTGGGTTCGTCCATTCCCGGCGCGGCCCACTCCTCGTTGGGTTCAACGCTGGCGTTCGTCGGCATTGCTGTGGTGGTGCTTGCGTTGGTGTTGCACGTGGATCACCTCAGTTACCGGATCGGGCGCAGCGCGGTTGTCCTGATGATCCTTGGCGCGATCGCTAATGGTGTCGGGGGTCTGCTGGGGGCGTTGAACGCCAGCAGAACCAGTGTGATGTGGGCCTATGGCCCTGCCTTTGTGATCGGGGGTGTGGGTCTGGCCATGGTCGCGGTACACAAGGAAGGCCAGATGAAGGCCACCTTGGCCGAGTACGCGGCCGGCGCCCCGTGGCAGGTTCGAGTGACGGTGCACGCCTCATTCCTCTCCCTGATCTCCGGCGCCGCCGGGTTAGTCCTCTTCGGCATCGGACTCATCGGGAGTGCCAGCGATTCCGGTCGGACCTCGTCTGTTCTGGTTTGTGTGGGTGGGGTGCTGGTGGCGATCGGGGTGATCAGTCACGTCGAGCATCTCGTTCCCCGGATCGGCCTGGCGGCGGTGATCGCCGCGATTCTCGCGCCACTCGTGTGGGCGGCCAACGTCATCCCCACGGTCGTCGATCCCACCGACGTCGGGTCATACGCGAGGTTCGGGTACTGGTGCGTTGGAATTGCCGGCCTGCTCGCGGCCCTCGCGTGCGCGCTCGCCTTCCACAAGAAGATCAGCACCGACCGCTGATCCGCCACCGACGACAGGGGCCCGTCCGAGGAACTGTCGGACGCGGGTTTCCAGACCCCTGACGACGTCTGGAACCTCACGGTCCAGAGCGAGATCGGTTGGTACGTCATCCTCAGCCAGGACTGCGACATCACTCGGGACCCGGCCGTGGAACCATGCGTGGTCGTGTGCCCGGTCACGATGGTGGACGAGGCTCGCTACCTTGAGCTGCTCAACGGGGGGTACTCGCCTCGTGACTTCCCGCTCAGCGACACCAAGCTGCGCTCGGCTGCAGGCAGGAGGAAGTCGGATCGGTTCTTCCCCGTCGCCAACCAGCGTTTCGTGACGTCAGTGCTCGAGGAGGCACTCCTCGTTCCAGATGTCAAAGCCCTTCGACCCCTCACCGGTCGCCAGCAGCAGCGTCTGCGCGCGTGGGCTGGCAAGCGGTACGCGCGCCCCCCGCATCCAGATGCTGCCGAGGAGCACGTGCTCGGGAAGGCGGCGTCGGTGGTTGCCAAGTACAGCCGGGAGGCGGGAGTCGCAGGCCAGCAGACCATCCAGCACAAGCTCGTCGCAGCCACGGACACCTGGCTACTGCGGTGCACGGAACTGAGCGTGACCTTGTGTGCCATGGTGACGCTCGACAGGGCCAAGTCGGCAGGAATGCTGGTCAAGGCGACGGGGGGCCTAGATGAGGATGCCGTGGCTGCGGGATGTCGGAAGCTAGCCAGTGAGATCGCAGCCGCGATCACGCGTGACTCCGGCTTCCGCATCAGTGTCGAGGCACGTACCTGAGAGTCAATGAGCGCGGGAGAGTTCACTGACCATGCCATCTGGGTGTGGGAGAAACAACCGGACCCGCTCGCCGAGGCGCCAGTTTTCCCCCACGGGTAGCCCCAGGTCGGCGTGTGGGTCGGCAGCAAACCCCACCCCTCAGTGGAAGCCGGGCAGGTCGCTGAGTTAACCACAGCGGGGGATCTTTTGGTCGTTACTACAGCATGATTCCGCAGGGATTGCGACACAATGGGAGGCACGCATGGTGGACGATCGAGAGGGTGTGCGAGAGCGCGGTCGATCCGATGCCGACGGTAAGTCCTACGTGGAGGTGTGATGGCACTCAACGAGTTCGAGGCTGTTGAGACATCAACCCTTCAGCAGCAGCCACGCCGGGTGCATGTGATGGGTGCCGGGCCGGTGGGCTTAATGGTGGCCGCGCTGCTTCAGCCGAGTGAGGGGCTCTCGGTGCTGCTGTACGAACAGCGTGCCGAGTACACCCGAACTCGGATGGTTCGTCTCGAGCCGTCACTGGCAGCCGAGACCGTCGAAAGCTATCGCGCAGGGCACAGTGATCCAGATGACCTTCAGGCAATGTTTGACTCGGAAGCGCTGGCGCAGATCATCGCGTTCCGTCAGACAATCGCGCCCGACCTCAAGGCCCTGCTGAGTGAGTGGACCCTCGGGTTCTGCCCACTGAACGAGATTGAGAATTCGTTGACCCACCTCATTGAGACGCGCCCGGGAAGCCGTGTGCAGCGACTCGCCGGCGCGGTGTCGCTGGAAGACGTGCAAGCGTTCTTGCAGCCAGGTGACATCGTCATCGATTGCACGGGGCGTAGGTCGCTGCTCAGAGACTCATTGGTTCCGCACAATGACGAGTCCGAGAGCGGCGAGAACACCGTCAACCTCCAATTTGAACGTGCCCTCGTGGTCACTTTTCTCTACGACGAGAACTACTCGTGCAACGAGCAGTGCAAGTACTTCAAGAACGCCGAAAACCCCCGATATAAGTTCATTCCCTCGGTGAACCGCACGTTCTCCGACGGCGGTCTTAGTTGGGTGACCGGCATCATCCAAATCACCGCCGATGAGGCATCGGCCATGCCATCGAGTTTTGGCGGAGAATGGCTACGGGAGAACTTCCCGGAGATCGCTGCCTCGATGGATCACTTCATCTCCTGCATGGAATCGGACACTCACGGTCAGATCGTCGGAGACCTCGACATCATCTCGATTCCGCTGAATCTCTACCGGGCGCGCAACGCGACCAGCAGACTCTTGCGTGAGCAAGGCGCCAGCGACCATCCCTTCTCGACAGCGCCTGTCTTCCTCGCGGGCGACTCCGCCATCGGATCGCCGTACTTCCAGTCGATCTCGCTGGGCTTCGAGTGTGCGATGTACCTTGCCGAACTCTTCTCGCAGCCAGCGCTCGAGATGGGCGAGATCTTGGATCTCTATGAGCGCTTCGTCTTCAAGCAGTGGACGTGCGTTTACATGCGCAGCAAGATGATCAAGCACGACAAGGACATCTTCGAGACGCTCGACGACAAGTTGGGGTTGTTGGAGCTCATCCATCTCTACTGACGCCCGCCGGGCCGCGCCATGGCCGCGAGTCCTGTGGCAGCGTCTCTCCGCTGCTGGCAGAGCATTCGACCGTCACGCTCGCTCCGTGCGCGTAAGATGCGGAGCGCGCTGGGCTCCGTGCCGCTAACGACCGTAGGAAAGATGGAGGTGCTCGGTGACGCTCATCGTCATCGTTGGATACCTGCTCGGTGGTCTCGGCGGATTCCTCGCCTCTCTCCACGTGAGTTTCACCACGTCGTGGCGGCGCCTGATCCGCGCCCAACTCCTTTTCGTCAGCGCCTCCCTCTCGCTGCTCGCAGGCTGGCGACTCTCTGCCATCGGCGACCTCATCTGGCCAGTGGTCGTGACCGTCATCGCGGTCTCCCTCGTAGTCATCGGGTACCTGATCACCCCGAGGTCAGCTGACAGACCTGGAAGGGCGGTGCTGCGCGGGTGGTCGGCGATACCGAACCCAGCCTTCTGGGTGGTTCCTGTCGCGGCGGCTATCGCCGGGCCCGCTGGTGCTGTTATCGCGGTATTCATCGACCGCGCGATGATCTTCGTCTTCGGGTTTTTCGTGTGGACGCTGCGTCACAACGCTCCGATTAAGCAGAAGATCCGCACGTCGTGGATCGATCAGGCTCCCCTGATCGCACTCGTGATCGGACTCGTGCTGAACTACGTCACCGACCCTCCGGCATGGACCAAAGTGGCCCTTGAGGGGGCGGCGCCTCTCTTGGCAGCCGTGGGCGCAGCGATGTTCATCGGGTCAGTACTGCACCCGACTCAGAGGATTCCGTGGCGTCCGGGCGTGCGCGTCTGGGCCCTGCTGGTCGCGGTTCGAATCTGTTTGATCGTGCCCCTCGTGTTTGCTGCCCCGAGTTCAGCGATTGCGGTAGTGCTGGTGCTGTGCGCTTTCAGCATTCCGACGTTCTACCCACCACAGTTATCGATTCTCTACGGATACGCCGACAACGCCGTTGCGGCGGCCTCACGTCTGGGGTGGTTTCTGGCCCCCATCGGAGTGGTCGCGGCCACAGTGATCATGAGGAGGTAGGGCAGCGACCTCGCGCCGATCGTCCCACGATCGCCACTGCCGTGACAGAGTGTGGCCACTGGCCGGGCGACCGGGTGGCTCACCGAGAGAGTTGGCGCCGTGACTGAATTAGCGAAGAAGAGCCTGTTTTACGACTTCCTGGCCCGCTATGGCGGCACCGACTTCGACTCGTACATGGCCCGTTCGGTGCAGGATGAGGACTACCTCAACTGGAACGGTCACACGCTGCCCTATGTGTTTGAGGACGCCGAGAAGGAGTACCGGGCGGTGCGCGAGGGCTGCGCCCTCTTCGACGCCACCCCCGCTAACAAGTACCGCATCACCGGCGCCGACGCCGGCGCGCTGCTCGACTACATGACCACGCGCGCGATGAGTCGCCTTGCGCCGATGCGCGCCACCTATGCGCTGTGGTGCAACCCCGACGGCATGCTCAACGATGACGCGATGCTGTTGAAGCTCGCCGACGACGACTTCCTCCTTATGGCTGCCGAGGTCGATCACCTCGACTACATCGCGGGCCTGTCGGAGCGATTTGCCGACGCAAGGGTGGTCGACGAGTCGCAGTGGTGGGCCGGGCTCGCGGTTCAGGGCGCGAAGTCGTGTGCTGTACTGGCGGCCTTCGGGTTCAGCGGGGTTGAGCACCTGCGCCCCTACGACATCAAGTACTTCGACCTCGCCGGTGGCCGGGTGCTGGTCGCGCGGGTGGGCTTCACCGGCGACCTTGGCTATGAGATCTGGTTCGAGCGTTCACTTGCACCAGCGATCGAGGCAGCGTTCCTGGCAGCGGAGGCCGCGCTCGGCCTGCAAATCTCAGGCTACGGACTCACCACCATTCAGCTGTGTCGCATGGAGAGCGGCATGATCGTGCCGGGCTGGGACACCGCCCAGACCTTCGAGGATCCCGAGTTCGAGCGGAGCCCCTTCGAGCTCGCGATGGCCTGGAACGTCGACCTCGACCGCGACGACTTCGTGGGCCGTGACGCGCTTCTGCGCGAGCAGGCCGAGGGCTCGCGCTTCGTCATGAGGGGCTTCGAGATTGACTCGCAGTGCGACCTGCTCGACGGCACCGAACTCTTCGTGTCCAGCGACGGAGGAGACGGCGGCGTCGTGCAGGTGGGAACCCTTCCGTCGGTGTCGTGGTCGCACGATGCTGGCCGGTGGATCGGGCTGTCGTCGTTGCGTACCCAGCACGCCGCTGCCTCCGACTGCTTCGTGCTGATCGACGACGTGCGCCATGCCTGTCGCATTGTCGACCTGCCGTTTGTGAAGTCCGATCGACGACGGGAGACGCCCGCGCCGCTGTGACCGTTGGCACGGGCGCATGGGGGCGCATGGGGGCGCATGGGGGCGCATACTGAGTAGACAGTGAGTGGAAGCACGGCCTACAGACGCGGGGAACTCAGTGAGAGTGCGACGAGTGGTGTGGGTGTGTCTCCTCTCGGGCGCTCTGGTCGTGCCCCTTGGTCCTGTGGAGGCCGCCTCTCAAGCGTCCGAACGCATCGTGGCGTCGGCGGCGCGTGTGAGTGCGCTGCGGCTGCTGAGCCAGCTTCCGGTGCGGGTTGAGTCTGGCGCCGGATATGTCAGGGCCAAGTTCGGCAGCGGCTGGACCGACGTGAACCACAACGGTTGCAGCACTCGGTCGGAAGTGCTGATCCGCGAGAGCAAGGTTCATCCACGGCAGGGCGCGGGCTGCCGGCTCACTCTGGGCACGTGGCTGTC
>WLOZ01000118.1 GCA_009699025.1 Actinomycetota bacterium | reverse complement strand
TCGGGCAAGGATGAGCGACTCGCGCAGATTCTGATGGCCAGCGACAAGGACCACGAGGAGCATGGCTACGCCGTCAGTTCGGTGGCAGCGGCCCTCGCGGCTCACTGCACCGATCTCGAGGTGCCCAAGCGCCCGCGGCTGCTTCGACTGGCCAACGTGCAGCACCTCGCCACCGACGTGAGCGGTCAGTTGGTCGATGGTGCTCCGGCGCTGGCCCTAGCCGCGTCGCTTCACCCCACTGCAGCAGTGTGCGGAACACCCACCGAGCGTGCCTTCGGGATGATCCGCGAGCTCGAGGGCATGGATCGCGGCCGGTACGCAGGCCCGGTCGGCTGGATGGACGGCCGCGGTGACGGTGAGTTCGGCATCGCACTTCGCTGCGCCCAGATCGACCCAGACGACGGCCGCAAGCTGCGGCTATTCGCCGGCTGCGGACTCGTGTCGGGGTCGACTCCGGAGTCGGAGCTCGCCGAGAGTGAAGCCAAGTTCGACGCCATGCGCGGAGCCCTCGGCGGCTGACCGGCAGCTCTAGATAATGACTCCCCACTGGCGTAGGGGGTCTGCCTTTGCTCGACTAGGGGCGCGAACTTTCTCACGGCGGCGTTCGGTCGCTAGGTACCTGAAGGTCATTCCCAGCGAAGTAGGGCTGCCATCTTGCCGGCTGGTACCCGCAGTAGCGGGGCCACCCGGGTGACCGTGAAGCTGGTGGCGCTGATGGCTGTTCCGCCTGCGGTCGTCACCGCAATGCGGCCGGTGGTCGCCCGGACCGGCACTGTGAGGCGCAGCGTCGCGGGGGTGAGCACGGTGAAGGTAGCAGTCACCCCGTTGACCTTGACGGAGGTGGCCGCTCCGGCGTTGATACCGGTCACGGTCACGGTGGTTCCTACCGGTCCTCTGGTCGGGGTGAATGAAGTCACGGTCGGGCGCGCGGTCCCCGACAGCGTGTACGAGGTAACGCTGGTGGTCGTGCCGCCGGGCGTGGTGACCGACACCTTGCTCGCGGTGACGCCGGTGGGCACTCCCACGATGATGCTGGTCGCTGAGATGACCGTGAACCTCCTAGCCAACACGGTGCCAAACTTCACTGTGGTCGCACCGGTGAAGTTCCTGCCGGTGATGGTCACTGTCGAGCCGGCGGCCACCGCTGTGGGGGTGTAGCTGGTGATGATGGGCGCGGCGGCGTACGTGTACTGCGTGACGTTGGCGGAGGTGCCGCCGGCAGTTGTGGCCGAGACTTTCACGGCGCCGGCTGATCCGGCCGGCGCGGTGGCACGGATGGAAGTGGCGGACACGAACGTGACGGCCGTGCCGGCCTTGGCGCCGAACTTCACTGTGGTGGCGCCTCTGATGAAGCCGGTGCCCGTGAGGGTGACCACGGTGCCCGCGGTGAGGCGCCCACGCGTCGGGCTGAGCGCGGTGACGGTGGGGGCTGCGATGTAGGTGAAGCTCACCACGTTGGTCGACGTACCACCGGGGGTCGTGACCGTGACGGTCGCCGCACCCGCCACGCCAGCCGGAGAGGTCGCCGTGGCTGAGGTCGCGGAGTTGACCACCACGCTGGTGGCGGGGTTGGCCCCGAACTTCACTGTGGTGGCGCCGCCGATGAAGCCGGTGCCCTTGAGGGTGACCACGGTGCCCGCGGTGAGGCGCCCACGCGTCGGGCTGAGCGCGGTGACGGTGGGCGCTGCGATGTAGGTGAAGCTCACCACGTTGGTCGACGTACCACCAGGTGCAGTCACGGTCACGCTCGCGGCACCCGCCACGCCAGCGGGCGTGGTGGCCGTGATCTCCGTGGCCGAATTGACGACCACGTTGGTGGCGGGGTTGGCGCCGAAATTCACAGCCGTCGCTCCGGTGAAGTCGGTGCCGGCGATGGTCACCACGGTGCCAGCGGCCAGCGGGCCGCTGATCGGGCTCAACAACGTCACCGTGGGCGCTGCGATGTAGGTGAAGCTCACCACGTTGGTCGACGTGCCACCGGGCGTAGTCACGGCCACCGTCGACGCACCTGCCACGCCAGCGGGCGCGGTAGCGGTGATCTGCGTAGCCGAATTGACCACTACGTTCGTCGCCGCATTCGCACCAAAATTCACCGTCGTGGCACCCGTGAAGTTGGTGCCGGTAATGATCACCGACGTTCCACCAGCAGCAGGGCCACTGGTTGGGCTGAGGAAAGTGACCGTGGGTGCCGCAACGTAGGAGAACTGGTTGCCAGCGGCCGCGGCTGACGTGCCCACGGCGGTGGTAACGGTGACGTTCACGATTCCGGCCGCCCCGGCCGGCGCGGTGGCGGTAATAGAGGTGGCGGAGTTGACCACCACGTTCGTTGCGGAATTGGTGCCGAACCTCACGGTGGCGCCGTTAATGAAGCCGGTGCCAGTGAGCGTGACCACGCTGCCGCCCGCGGCGGGTCCTCGGGTAGGGCTTGTCGCGCTGACCGTTGGCACAGTTCCCACGACGAAGCTGGTCGCGCTGGTGGCGGTGCCCCCGGTCCCGATTACCCGGATGAGGCCCGTGGTGGCACCCAGGGGCACGCTGGTGCTCAGGGTGGTGTCCGACAGAACGCTGCGGCCTGCGGAGACGCCGTTAAAGGTGATGCCGGTGACGGTGAGGAAGTCGGTTCCCGTGACCGTCACGGTGGTACCCACCGGACCTAAGGCGGGGCTGAAGCCGGTGATCGTGGGGGCGGCGGTGAAGCGGTTGAAGCTGCCCGGCACGGTAACCGTGCCAGCCGGGTTGGTCACCGTCAGCACGCCCGACGCGACACCGGCCGGGGTCACCGCCGTGATCTTCGCGTCGGACACGATGGTGAAGCTGGCCGCCGCGACGCCGTTGAACTGCACATTGCTGACGTACGAGAGGTTCGACCCATTAAGGGTCACCGTGGTGCCGCCCCCACCCGATGTGGGGCTGAAACTGCTGAGGCTGGGCAGGGCCGTGAACTGTGCTACTACCGACGCGCCGGTGCCACTCAAGGTGAGCGAGCACGCTGGGTTCGAGCCCGAGCAGCCCGAGGTCCACCCCACGAAGCCGCTGCCATCGTTGGGCACGGCCCGCAGGGCCACGGTGCCCGGCTCGAGAGCTGCGAAGCACGAAGACCCGCAGTCGATTCCGGCAGGTGTCGACATCACTGTGCCCGAACCGGTGGTCGATACGGCGAGGCGGCCCGAGGTGGAGCTGCCGAAGACGGCGGTGGCGGTTCGCGCCGCTGCCATCGACAGGGTGCAGGTGGTCGACGTGCCCGAGCAGGCCCCGCCCCAGCCCTTGAAGGACTGCCCTAGTGCAGGGGTTGACGTCAGCACCACGGATGTGGCGGGCTCAAATGTTGCCTCGCAGGTGGCGCCGCAGTTGATGCCACCGGAATTTGAGGTGACCGTTCCGAGGCCCGACTTCGTCACAGCGAGGACGTTCGACGTGGAGGTGCCCCAGAGGGTGGCAATCGAGCGCGACGACGACATCGGCACCGAGCACTGGACGGTGTTATAGACGCGGCAGGGGCCGAACCAGCCCTTGAACACCAGGGTTGACTGGGCGGGGTCGGCGAAGGCGTTGACCACGAAGTTGGAGCCCTGGCCGAGTGGAACGCTGCACAGCGGGAACGTGGTTCCGTTGTACTCGCCGCAACTGATCGGCGGGTTATTGACAGCCGCCGCCATCGGCGACGCGTTCAAGCCGCCCTTGGCGCGAACGGTGAGCGTGGTGGACGGGCTGAACACAGCAGAGACCGAGCGCGACTGGTCCATCGTCACCTTGCACGACGGCACGTACGTGGGAGTGAGCACGTTCCAGTACTGGCCGACGGACTTCTCGCAGGGGCCGCTCCAGCGGCTGAGCGCCTGGCCCGCGCCGGGCGTGGCGGTGAGGGTGACCACCGTGGGTGCCGACGAGGTGGCAGCGATGGCGGCCTTGCAGGTGGCCCCGCAGTTGATGCCGCCGATGTTCGAGGTGATCGAGCCGGTACCCATCACTGAAACGTCGAGCACGGGGCTGCCGACCGACACCGTGTAGCGGCCGCGGCTTCCGTAGTTGGAGTAGCCGGTGGTGGCATTACCGCAACCCACGCTGGTGACCACCGCGTAGTAGGTGCCTGCCGTGAGAGTGGCAGTCACGCTCGCGCCCATGCCAGTGGCGCTCACGCCCTCCCCTGCGGTGCCTGAGATGACCTGGCCGGCAGGCGCGTAGGTGGCGCAGGCGGGATTTGAGTATCCGGTCACCGACACAAGAGTGTTCACGGAGTTGCGAATCTCAAGGCTGAGGTCGAGGTCGGGGCTCTCGGCAGCTGGTGAGGCGGTGATCGTGGTGGCTCCGCCGGCGCTGGTGAACTTCAGAAAGTCGACATCGCCAGCCGTGGCCACCATGCCGGCCACGGGCGCGGCGACCGGGTTAACCAGCGGAGCGCCGGTAGTCGTGCCCGGGTAGTCGTCGGCAATGGGTAACACACCGAAAGTCGCCATCACCGCATAGTCGTCCTCAGTGTTGTTGCCGTTGGTGTAGCTACCGTCGGAAAACTGGGTGATGGGTCGCTCGCCCGCCGACCCCATGATCGGCGACCAGGAGCCCTGCCCCTCGTAGTAGCTGCCCGAGCCGCCCGCGACCGTGCCGTCGTGGCTCAGGCCCAGGGTGTGGCCCGCCTCGTGCGCGGCTACCACGCCGAGAATGGCGGTGGAGAAGTCCCACAGGCCCACGTACCCGGTGAAGGCGAACGCCGGCTGAAAGTACTCGTGCGGAAGGCTGGTGGCACTCGCGTAGGCGTCGAAGCCATTGAGGAACGCGATACCGGCGCATGAGCCCGTGCACCCGGTAGCGGTCTGCACGGCGGAAGAATTGGTGAACACGACTCGAGTTCCGTACTTCTCGTCAGTCACGCTGGTGCGATCGATCGCGGCGTCGCCGAGATCTTGCGTGGTGACGTTGACGTCGAGGGGTGCGTAGTCCTCCGACACCATCGCCCACGTGTCGATGATTTGGGCGCGCTCGGCGTCGCTGAACGTGGTGGGGTCGCCATCGCGATCGAAGGGGGTGGCCGTCAGTGTGGTGATGCCGGAGTTCGTGTTCCACCCCGAGTTGGTGATGACCTCGCCGTTGAAGTCGAGGTAAATCGTTTTGGTCGAAGTTTGGCGACTCTGCAGGGTGAAGGCGGCCGAGGGCGCGATGGCGGCAGCACCTGCGGGGCGCACGGCCGGGGTGGCCTCGCCGGTTGCGCCGTCGGGGATGCCGGGGGCCAGACCCGAGTCGCTGAAGTACAGCGCGCCGTCGGGGTTCACCCGCGAGCCCGGGTCGGCGAGGAAGGTGGTCAGCGCCTCGCGCGACATCGACGTGTTGCGGGCGGCGATGGCGTCGACCCCCACGGTGGCCGCTGCTTTGCGGCCAGTGGCTACCGTCTTCAGCAGGGGTGCGGGCTTGATGTGGGCAGCTGCCGCTCGGTGGGTGACGTTTGGTGGTGCAGGGGTGGCCGCAGGAGTCGCCGCAGAGGATGTCGCGGTCGTCGCGGTCGTCGCGGCCGGACCCGCGCTAGCCGGACCGACCATGTCGGTACCCAGCCCCAGGGTGGTGATCACCACGAGAGCGGCTCCCAACACCGACGACCGTGCCACAATCCGAATCACTGCTTCTCCTTGGAAGGTGTGAGATCGCAGTGTGTCGAGATTCTGGTCTCCGCACCACCACCACCTAGGGAAAACCCTAGGTGGGCCAGCCTGTCAGGGCTTCCTTGCGCGGTGCAGTGCGACGATGCCGCCGCTGAGGTTGAGCCACTCGACGTCGACCCAGCCCGCCTGCTGAATGAGAGCGGCGAGCTCGGACTGGTCGGGCCAGGCCTGAATCGACTCGGCGAGATACACGTAGGCGTCGGGGTTGCTCGACATTGCCCGCGCCACCGAGGGCAGCGCGCCCATGAGGTACTCGGAGTAGAGGGTGCGAAGCGGACTAAGCGTGGGGTGGCTGAACTCGCACACCACCAGGCGACCACCCGGTCGCACGACCCGTCGCATCTCGCCGAGCGCCACCGACACGTCAGCGACGTTGCGCAGGCCGAAGGAGATGGTCGCAGCGTCGAAGGTCGCGTCAGCGAACGGAAGGTGCAGCGCGTCGCCCGCGGTGAGCGGAAGCTCGGGCTGGCGAGCCTTGCCCACCCGCAGCATGCCGAGCGAGAAGTCGCAGGGCACCACGAAGGCGCCGCGGTCGCGAAACGGCTGGCTCGAGGTGGCGGTGCCGGCCGCGAGGTCGAGCACCCTCTCGCCCGCTGCCGGAGCCACGGCATTCACCACCGCGCGTCGCCAGAGCCGGGTCTGCCCCAGCGCGAGGACGTCGTTCGTGAGGTCGTAGCGGGCGGCCACATCGTCGAACATCGACGCGACATCGGCGGGGGACTTGCCCAGATCTGCTCT
>WLOZ01000117.1 GCA_009699025.1 Actinomycetota bacterium | reverse complement strand
GCGGAATTGGCAGACGCGCTAGCTTGAGGTGCTAGTTCCCTTTACGGGGAATGGGGGTTCAAGTCCCCCCTCGGACACGCAAGGTTGAGACACCAAAGGCCCCGAGCGACGGTTCGGGGCCTTTGTCATGTGCTCCCGCCCGGCGCTTCTGCGTTGGTCCGCTGATGCGACGGTGTCGTCTGAGCCGAACCTCCGCACCGGTGTCGGTTTCGTGACGGAATCCGCGGTTGCGGGGGTGCCGGCTCTGTGGGAAATTTCACAGCGGGCCTCAACCGAGCGCCCTGTGGGCGTGTTCGCGCCCTCCAGACTCAGGAGGTTGTTGATCGTGGTGTTGGAGGCGCAGGGCAAGCGGGGTGGCGCGAATTCCTCAAGCGGTGCCCGCGGAGCCCCAGGCGAGGGGCGTCCCGAGTCCCCGCACGTGAGTTACGCGGTGCTCGGCGTGGGTGGTGCAGGCTTCCTAGTCTGGGCACTGGGCTGGTTCGCCCTCATTCCTGACAACCTGTCGCGCCTCGGGTGGATCTTTGAGGTGGTCGGCCCGTTACTTATTGCGGCAGCCATGATCATGTTCGTCGAGACCGTCGTGCGCCGCATCGGTCGGTGGGCTGTGGCACTGGGCGTGCTGGGTTCGGTTGCGCTAGGCATTTCGACCCTGCCCTTCGGGATCAATCCGACCAACCTCGAGTCGAGTGGCTCAGTTGCCTTCGGATACGCCGCCTATGGAGTGGGGCTCGTTCTGGGCGGAGTGTCGCTCTTTCTGGTTCTCGCGAGGAAGGAGGCCGATGTCGAGGGTTTCCTCCGTGCATCTCGGCCCGAGTGCGAGTCTGGGTGCCTGTGCCAAGACAACATCCACTCCTCCTTCGCATCAATCACCGTCGGTGCCATCGGTCTGCTCGTGTGGGGCATCGGCTTCCTGGGTCTCAGCGTCGACCCATCGAGTAGCCGCTTCGACTGGCTTCTCGCCGTGATTGGCAGCCTGCTCGTGAGCGTCGCTCTCACGATGCACTTCGACCACTTCGGCAGCAGATTCGGCCGGGCGGCAATCGTCACAGGAATCGCCAGCGCGTACATCTGGTCGTTGGGCTACCTTCTCCAGGCAATCAACCCGGGCGCCCTGCCGACGTCGAGCTGGTACACATACTTGTTCCTCTGCTACGGAGTCGGCCATCTCCTCACAGCGGTGTCGCTGGTGCTGGTGGCCCGTCGCAAGAGCGCCCTCGAACGCTAATGCGTACGGGCAGCGCCTCATGAGTAGCCAGTTCTGCAGTCGAGGTTAAATTCGGCTGCGATTGCGCGGCTCTTGGCGCATTGCGCCGAATAGTCAGCGAGCGCTGTGGAGACTGACGAGGTAGTCAAGAGTGGTGTCGGAGGCGCGGGGCAAACGGGGCAGGAAGGAGTCGTCGAGCATTCGGTCGGGAGCCCTCGTCGGCACCGGACCCGAGCCGCCGCGGGTGAGTCAGACCGAGCTCGGCGTGGGAGCTATCGGATGCCTCATCTGGGCACTCGGGTGGTTCGTCGGTTGCCGACGCACCCGCGATGGTGTTCACAGGGGTGCCTTGCTTTTTTCTAGGTCGCTGGCTCGGCACAGGCGTCGGATCGCGTCGCCGGCGGCTGCGATGACGAGGTCGCCCGTGTCGTGCCCGGCGCGGTCGTTGACCCCCTTGAGACCGTCTACATCAACGAACATGGCGAAGACTGGCAGCCGCAGGCGCTCGGCCTGGGCCCGTAGCAGTGGGAAAAGATTAGTCAGCCCTCGACGGGTGGCCAGACCCGTGAGAACGTCTTCAGACACCTGCTGCTCGAGTGCGATCTGAGTGTCGGCGAGGTGGTCAAGTGCTCGACTGCGTGCCACGTGGATGCTTGTGGACGCCACGGCGGCGACAAGCAGCAGCATGAACCAACGTTCGGTGTGCCCGTCGCCGGTTACTTGGGAGTCGACCAGTACTACCGCGACGAGAGCGGCACCACCTAGGGACGTGACGCTCACGATGAACTCGACCGTCGAGATGGCGAACGCTCCCGCGAGGATCACCATGATCACGAGGTAGCAGAGGTCGGAGTCGAAAGCGGTGCGGGAGTAGGTGTAGACCAATGACGCCCCGACCGCAATCGCCACCGCCGTGAACAGCAGCCCGGAATAGCTATCAGCGACACGCGCCACATAAAGCAGCGCCACGAGAGCAGCACACAGCAACGCGGGGAGCAGACTCGATAAGAGCCGCCACATCGACGAGCCGTCATCGAGGTGCGACATGGAGTCAACGACCCCGAACACCACCAGCAGCAAGCCCATGGCCGGAGCGACCCATCTGATCTCACGCATACCCGCCTCGCGCATGACGCGTCGACGCGCGTCGATGACGTCGGGAGATTCCGCGTGCACAAGCACAGGGTAACGCAAACGTGAATGGTCAAAGGCCGGCGGAGGGCACCTGAGAAAGGTGGAATGCGACGATGTTGTGGAGGGCCTCATCCATTGCTGACGCAGAAAAATGGAGATCTTTGTTGTAACTACCTCGAGGCTCACTAGAACCTCGATCCGCGCCTGAGCATGAGTCGTGGCGATCCGTTAACGGCAACGGCGGCTGACTCCCGACGATCTCAAGCACGTTGCCGAGCGTTACAACGCCGACGCGACTGTCTAAAAACGTGCCGCCGGGTTCGGTTGCCACCGAGCGGTGAGCGACCCGGTGGCGACGATGTGATCCAAAGGTGCCGTTCCGCCTGCTGCGTCGAGCCTAAGCACCTAGACAGGTGCACTCCTGCCCGCCGATCACAGCGTCGCCTGACTAGACGACGGACGTGTTCATGAACTACGCCCGCTGAATAGGACGTGGTGTGACCTAGCCGTCGGCTTGCCCTACCCACTCCGTCGTCATCGACAGGTAGGCATGCCACGCTCACGCAGGAGGAAGTAGCTTGAGCTGACGCAAGATGTCGAACCATTCAAGAAACGTTGCTTGAGTGTCGTAGACATCGACCAGCCCTGCCCGGCGCAGCTTGACCGAGCTGACGAACGCAGGCGCGGTGCCGTGGTCGCTCACGCGGTCTCGAGAGTCGTAGCCGAATGCATAGTCAGCGTAGAAGTGCGATTCGCCTAGGTACGCCGAGAGGGGCAGATCTCGCAGGCCGCTGTCGCGCACAATCTCATTCCAGGTCGCCTCATGTGCAGGCATGAACTCGGCCATGGACGTGGGGTTATCGGAACCGACGTTCGCGCCCAACGCAGCGCCAAGTGCCGGCCACATGTCGCGCCACTCAAAGACGTCGCCATTGGTGATGTTAAATGTCTGGTTGTACGCGGCTGGTGATGATTCCGACCACATGAAGGCCTTCGCCAAGAGTCGGGCATCGGTACCTTCGGCGACATACGACGCGCCGCCCGGGTAGCCAAAGGGGCGTCCCTCACGCGCACAAATCGAACCGTAGATGCCGATGAGGGCCACCAGGTTCATCGCCGACCCGATGGCATCACCAAAGACAAACTGCGGACGAAAGATCGTGTACCCGAATGCCATCTCCGCAGCGGCGCTGGTGAGATAGTCCTCCTGCAGCCAATAGAAGTTCTCGTGCTCAACCCGGGGCTGACTCTCCTTGGCAGGGATGCGAAGCGGCATGAGGTGCACTCCGTACGCCTTGGTGCCCTGCAGCAGCACCACGTGGCCGAGTCCCGATGGTGCCAGTGCCTCGACGGTGTTGGCCAGCATCGCCCTGTTCGTTGTCATCTGGTCGGCTTCGCGCCACCCGGCGATGAGGCCGGGCTTTTCGTACAGCGCCGCGTACACCAGTTGGTCGACGGGTCCGACCGACTCGAGAGCCGACCGGGTTGCTTCGCCATCACGCAGGTCAACCGAAAGGTGTCGGAAGGGGCGGTCCGACAGGGTCATGGGCTGTCGGCGCGAGAGGGCCACCACATCCCAGCCCTGCTCGAGGTAGTGGTTCAGAGCCGTCTGCCCGACTACTCCGGAGGCTCCTGCAATCACGACTGTCTTGCTCATGGGACTCCTCGTCCATCGGTGGCTCGTGCGGGCCCACCACTCTTTCAGCAGTGGCTTGCGCACGGCTAGACGTCGGGGGAAAACACCCCTGTGGATTCTCCGCTCCGTGGTGAGAGCGGCCTTCATGGGCCGATGTAGTCATTCTGGAATCACGGATTTTCCCGTGGCGCTGGTGACGCCTCCTGCGGAAGACTCCCGCGCCTCGTCGGCACGTCGCAGGTCGGGCCGAACCCAGCGCAGCAGGTGGTAGAAGCCGATCACCACGAGGGTGCCCAGTGAGATGCCGGTAATCGTGAAACCCTCGCTGACGATCAACGACCCACCGCCGATTCCGAGGGTGAGTCCGGCTCCGAGCGGTGCGAGGTTCGCCGGGCTCGAGAGGTCAACGTTGTGCTGCTTCCAGATCTTGGCGCCCAGGAGCCCGATGGAACCGTAAAGAACCAGGGTGATGCCGGCAAGGACCCCTCCGGGGGTGGCGCTCACGAAGGCGCCCACCTTGGGGCTGAGGCCGAGGCTGAAGGCCACTGCGGCGGCCACCACGTACGCCGCAGTCGAGTACACGCGGGTTGCCGCCATCACGCCGATGTTCTCGGCGTACGTCGTAGTGGGTGAGCCACCCACCGCCGCTGACATCACCGTGCCGAGTCCATCGCCCATCAGCCCCCTGCCGATATAGGGCCGCAGGTCAGATCCCGTCATCTCGCCCACGGCGACCACATGGCCAGCGTTTTCGGCCACGAGAGCGATCACGGCGGGTACCACCAGCAGGATGAAGGCTGCGTTGAAGCTCGGCAGGTGCCACCCCGCCGAGATGTCGGCGCCGGTGGCGCTGAACACCGAAGCCGGCGGAAGCCCGATCCACGGCGCCGAGACGACGCCCTCGAGGTTGAGGCGGAGCGCCGACGTCGCCGCGCCCGTGGCGGAGTTGATGGTGGTGATGGGTCCGGTGAGGGTGTCGAGCACCCATGACAGCACCACCCCGAACACCAGTCCGAGAAAGATGGCAATGCGCGACAGGAATCCTGGAAGCAGCACCGAGGCGAGAATGACAAATGACATCGTGATCAACGCCACCCATGGGTCGCGCTGCATGTAGGTGACCGCCGCCACCGGAGCGAGGCTGAACCCGATGAGCATGACCACAGCGCCCGTCACGGCCGGGGGCAGCAGTGCGCCTACCCACGCCGAGCCCCAGAAGTGCACCGTCACCCCGACGAGCAAGAGGATCGCGCCCGCGCCGAGGATCGCTCCCGTGACCGACGCCGAGTTGCCGCCCTGTGCCCTGATGGCGGCAACCGAGGCGATAAACGCGGCGCTGGTGCCGAGGTAGCTCGGCACGTGTCCCTTCACCATGAGCAGGAAAACAATGGTTGCTACACCCGACATCATGAGCGCGAGTTGGGGGCTCAGCCCGAGCAGAATCGGGAAAATAAAGGTGCCGCCGAACATGGCGATGACGTGCTGGGCACCGAGCCCGGCCGTTCGCGGCCAGGAGAGCCGCTGGTTCGGCGCGACCATCTCACCGGGCAGGAGAGTCTTGCCGTCGCCGTAGAGGGTCCAGATCATGTCGAGCGCCCTTTCGCTGGGAATCGCACCTCAACGTAGGGCTTTATCGCGTGCGCACCACCGTGCTTCCACGGTGGTCTGTCGAGTCGGATCAGCCGTGTACCAGGAGCCACACCGATGCGACGCCGCTGAGGGTGAGCACGGCTGCCGAGAAGAAGGCCTGGCTCATGCGCGGGTGCAGCCACACGCCGAGGGCGGCGCCCGCTAACAGGAAGGGCAGGAACAGCGCGTCGGCCCGCAGGGTGTCGCCGGTGATGAGGCCCAGCGGGATCGCAAACGGAACCTTCGTGACATTGATGATGGCCCAGAACCACGCTGAGGTGCCGAGAAAGGCCAGCATCGGCACGCGCATGCGCAGGAGGTAGAGGCTCATGGCCGCGCCGCCCGCGTTGGCAGCCAGGGTTGTCATTCCGGCCAGGGTTCCGTAGAAACCAACGCTGACTCGCCGCCCAAGAGTCGAGCTCTCCACGTGCGCAACGTGGGGTGCCTCGACGCTAGCCACCTCGCCGCGCCTGCGGCGTCGCACCTCGAGAAGTACCGACAGCAGGATCAGCGCGCCGAGAAACCGTGTGAGCATCCCGCGGTCGAGAGTGGCGAAGGCAGCCGCCGAGACACACAGCCCGACGAGCACCCACGGCAACAGCGCCACAATGATGGTCCAGTTCGCCCCCCGCCGGTAGCGCGTCAGGGCGATGACATCGCCCACTAGGAGGAGCGGCAGAGAAAAGCCTGAGCCCGCGGCCGGGCCTATCGCAGCCGCGATCAGCGTTCCGGCAAGAATTCCCGCACCGGGCATCGCCGTCTTGGCCACGCCGTAGGTGAGCACGCCCAG
>WLOZ01000116.1 GCA_009699025.1 Actinomycetota bacterium | reverse complement strand
GCAGTCGCTCACTGGCGTCCGCACTCCGCCCGACCGGGCTCGCGAAGTCGTGTGGCAGATCACGCGCGTGGCGCCCGAGTATGCGCGCGGCGACCTCGTGGGCTACGCGGGCTTCGACAAGCGTGACGTCGTGGGGCAGATCACGAGTCCCGTGCTGCTGCTGCGCGGCGACAGCGACTGGCTCGTACCACAGAGCATGGTCGAGGAGACCAGCAGTCGAATCCCAGGAAGTCGGATCGCTGTTCTCAGTGGAACAGGTCACTATCCGATGATCGAGAACCCTGTGGAGTTCAACCAGGCGATCCGTGACTTCGCTGAGTCTCTCAGCTGAGTTGAGGTGCGGCGGCGCGCGATGCGCGTGGTCGTCGGGCCAACGGGCGGTATGACGCCTGCTACGACCGGACCCCGACCGGGGGCGAGGTGAACCGCAAGATAAGCGCAATCTCACTAAGGAGAATGTCAATGAATCGAAAGCGAGTGGGCCAATCGGCCACCGCGGTCGTGGTGACGGTCGGGCTCTCGGGCCTGCTCGCCGCCTGCGGCTCGAGTTCCAGCACCACGACTAGCAGCTCAGCTGCTGCGGAGTCGTCGGCGCCCGCCACCTCCGCCGCCGCTTCGTCGCCGGCTGCCAGTGGCAACTGCATCAACGACATCTTCGGTGCCGGTGGCCCCGAGGCTGGCGAGGGTGTCACCATTCAGGCAGGCATGCTGCTCGCCGTCACCGGTCAGGGATCCTTCTTCGGCGACGTCATGAGCAAGGGCGCGCTGCTCGCCGCTGAGCAGATCAAGGCTGCCGGCGGCATGGACTACCAGATCACCATTGGTGACCACAAGTCCGGCGATGTGCCCACGGCCATCACCGAGACGAAGAAGCTCATCAGCCAGGACGGCATCGAGGTTCTGCAGACGTCGTACGGCGCACCGTCTGAGGCGATCATCCCCATCATCCAAGAGGGTGGCGTTCTCACCTTCAACGGTGGCGGATCGAGCCCCGCGCAGCTCAACCAGGACCTCCTCTGGATGAACCGCATGGTGTACGCGGAGGACCCGGCCCCCGGCGCCCTCGCATGGCTCAACAAGACCTACCCCGACGCCAAGAAGCTTGCTCTCATCGGCACGATGGAGAACGGTGTCGGCACGTTCAAGGAGACCGCTCCCAACGTGTGGAAGCAGCTCACCGGTGGTGAGGTTGTCGCCGCCGAGCAGCACGATGTCGGCGCGACCGACTTCACCGCGCTGGCTCAGAAGATCAAGGCAGCCAACCCCGATGTGGTGATGACGTTCAGCTTCGGCGACGACCTCGGCTACCAGGTCAAGGCGCTGCGTGAGGCTGGCTACACCGGCCCCATCATGATGGACGAGTTCACGGCGCAGGCTGCCAAGATCGGCGGTGCTTCGTTCGAGGGCGTCAACTTCGGAGTCGACTTCTACACGACTGCGAACGAGAACCCGTGGAACCAGTGCTACGTCGAGGCCTACAAGGCTAAGTACGGCGAGGACCCCGAGTACTACGGTTCGAACTACTACGAGCAGGTCTTCATCGTGTGGGACCTCGTCAAGCGCGTGGTCGCGGCTGGTGGCGACCCCAATGACGCCGCACAGCTGCAGGCGGCTCTCATCGCTGACCCGACGTTCCCCTCGGTCTACGGTGGCAACGCCACGACCGTTGGCGAGGTCACACTTGACCCGGTTGAGCACTCCATCTCCAAGCCGATGGGCGTGTTCGTGGTCAAGGGCGGCCAGCCTGAGCTCGTTCAGGAGATCGTGAAGATCAAGGCTGGGGCAGACCCCAAGACCGCCCTGGTCGGCTAGTAACTCCATAGGTTCGTAGGCGAAGGGGATTGCAGTGAATTTTCAGTTGCTAGCGCAGTTGACGGTGTCCGGGATAGTGCTGGGCTCCTTCTACGCGCTGCTCGGCATGAGCTTTGGCATCGTGTATCAGACGTCGAAGATCTTCCATCTGGCAAATGCAATCCCCTTCGCCGCGGCCGGCTACGCCGCGGTGTGGTCAGCGGCCACCTTCCACCTGCCGCTGATTGGCGCGTTCATCGTCGGAATCGTGGTGGCAGTTCTACTCGGACTGCTCATCTTGGTCCTCGGGTATTTCCCGGTCATGAGGCGCAACGGCACTCTGCTCTCACTGTTCCTTGTGTCACTCGGTATCAGCGTTGCCTTTCCCAACCTGTTGCAGATCATCTTCGGAACTCAGAACAAGACGCTTCAGACCTATGGTGCCGACGGCACCCTCTCGCGGGCGTTGGAGAACTCCATCTACTCCGTCGGATTCATCACCTTCACCATGTTCGACATTCTCAAGATCGTCATCTCGTGGATCGTGGTTCTGGCGCTGGTGCTCTTTGTCTCCAAGACGCGCTTCGGCCGGTCAATCACGGCGTTGCGCACCAACCCCACCATGGCGGCCGCGGTCGGTATCGACCGCAAAATCGTCTACATCGTCGTCTTTGCCATTGGTTCAGCTATCGCGGGCATTGGCGGGCTGTTCTTCACCACCGAGTTCGTGGCGTCGCCCACCATGGCCCTGCAGTGGACCCTGATCGGCTTCATCGCCGTGTTCTTCGGCGGCATTGGGTCTTTGCCCGGCACCGCCTTCGGAGGGCTAGTGCTCGGGCTCGTCAGCAGCTGGAGCTCGGTGTGGCTCGGTGTGCAGTTCGCGCCTGTCGTGGTGTTCGGTGCCCTGTTCATCATCCTGCTCGTTCGACCACAGGGCCTCTTCGGGAAGGCGGCCGCCTGATGTCGTATTACGCGCAGATCGCCATTAACATCCTGGTCCTGCTCTCGCTCGGAGTGTCACTGAACCTGCTGCTCGGATATGCGGGGCGGGTCTCGATGGCCCAATCGATCCTCTTCGGTGTCGGCGCCTTCACGGCGGCCCGATTTGCCCTGCCCCCTCTCACCGATAGCTACAGCTCGAATGTCTCCGGCGTGGGATACGGCCTGGGCTGGCCTTGGTGGGCAGCAACGATTGCCGCGATCGTGGTTACCTTTCTGGCGGCGCTTATCATTTCGTTGCCGGCCGTGCGGCTGGTCAAGGGCGAGTACCTGATCCTGCTCACCCTGGCTTTCCAACTCGGCGGCCAGCAACTGATGACCGTGTGGGACACCGTCACCGGTGGGCCCTTCGGCGTCGCCGGTATCCCGTCGATCAAGATCGGCGGCCTGTCGTTCTCCACCCTCAAGCCCGACAGCACGGTGCGCTTCGCCCTGCTGATGCTGGTCGTGGCCATCATCATCATCGCGATTACCTGGGCCCTCGGCGAGTCACCCTTTGGCCGGCTACTCAAGACCCTGCGCGAGCAGGAATCGGTGCTGCCGAGCGTAGGTAAGAGCCCCGTGCGACCCGAGTTGCTCACCTTCGGTATCACCGCGGGTATCGCCGGTGGAGTGGGCGCGCTCTTTGCCTTCTCGCAGGGCGCCATGACCCCGGTCAACTTCGGCCTCGACCTGTCGATTCTCATCGTGTCGGTGGTGGTACTCGGCGGGGTGGGCAACCTCTGGGGAACCATCGTGGGCGCAATAATTCTCGGAGCCCTTGACCCGATTCTGTCGAACTTCGTGGGCGACGCGGCCATTCCGTGGCGGGCAGTTATCTACGGTGGCGCGCTGGTGGTCATGATGCTGGTCCGCCCGCAGGGGCTCATCCCCGAGGGCTTCGGGCGTCGCCGCGGCAAGGGACTGGCGGAAGACATCTCACTTGACGAGGCGATGGTGCGGCTCTCGCGCGTGACGGTCGCACAGGGCGCCGAGGGGGCGTCCGCGCTCGAGGTCACGGGGCTTAAGAAGAGCTTTGGCGGGCTCGTTGCGGTGGGTGGCGCGTCGTTCACGATCCCCGAGGGCAAGATCACGGCCCTGATTGGGCCCAATGGCGCCGGCAAGACCACGATCTTCAACATGATCACCGGCACCATGAAGCCCGACGAGGGCACCGTGGTGCTGCACGGCGAGGACATCACCAACCTGTCGGTGGTCGAGGTTGCACGCAAGGGCATCGCCCGCTCGTTCCAAGACGTGCGCATCTGCGAGCAGATGACGGTGCTCGACAACGTTGCGGTGGCCGTTCCGGGGCAGCCGGGCGAGGGTATCGCCAGTCTGGTCTTCCGCCCCTTGCGTGCCCGCAAGGTCGAGCGTGCTGTGCGACAGCGCGCCCTCGAGTGTCTGGCGCTGTTCGGCATCGCAGACAAGGCCAACGAGGTGGTGGGCGAACTCTCGTACGGAGACCAGAAGCTTGTTGCCATCGCACGGCTCCTCGCCACCGACGCCGATGTTCTGCTGCTCGACGAGCCCACCAGCGGTGTCGACCCCGCCAATGTCGAGGGCGTGATGCAGGGAGTCATGCGGCTGCGCGATCTGGGCCGCACGGTGTGCCTGGTTGAGCACTCGGTGCACTTCGTGCAGCGCCTAGCCGACCGGGCGGTGTTCCTCGACCAAGGCATCGTGCTCGCCGAAGGCACGGTCGAAGAACTGATCAACCAGAAGGAACTCGCCGACCTCTACTTCGGGTCGTGACTGAAATGGACGGGACCTCCGTGAACAGTTCAGACGCCAACCTCCTCGAGGTCAGCGACGTTACCGCCGGCTACAACAAGCGACGGGTTGTTACTGGTGTGAGCCTCTACGTCAAGCCCGGAGAGGTGGTGGGCGTGCTCGGCCACAACGGCGCGGGCAAGACCACGATGCTCAAGTGCATCTTCCGTATGCAACCGATTGAGTCGGGCGACATCGCCTTCAACGGCGAGTCGATCACCAAGAGTTCAAGCGTCAAGTCGGTGTCAGGCGGCATGAGCTTCACGCCGTCTGAGCGCCCTATCTTCCGCGACCTCACGGTGCAGCAGAACCTCGAGCTGGGCGCCCACTCGGTGCGCGACCGCGGTGCGATCAAGGAGCGGATCGAGGGAGTGATCGAGCTGTTCCCCATGCTGGGCGAGCGGCGCAGCGAGTTGGCCGGGCGCTTCTCCGGTGGGCAGCAGCGGCAGCTCTCGATCGCGATGGCGCTGATGGTGCAGCCCAAACTGATGCTGCTCGATGAGCCGTCGCTGGGTATCTCGCCGGCCGTGGTCGAGAAGACCTTCGCAACGATCCGCGAACTGGCCACCGAGCGAGGCATGAGCGTGCTCATCGTCGAGCAGAACGTCAAGGCCATGACCACGATCGCCGATCGCGTGTATGTGCTGCGCCACGGCGAGATCGTGCTTGAGGAGAGCGGCGACGCGGCGCGGGAACGGACCGAGTGGTGGCATCTCTTCTAGTCGTCCCGTCGCAGCGCAGTCAGGGCTCGGAAGCGTGACATCGCCAGTCGACGCGCCTGCGCGCGCTGGCACTTCTTACGGTGATCCGGGGTTCGGCCGCTTCCTCCGAGGCGCCTTTCTCGCGGCGGCCGGCTTCGACCGCGTCGACCTGGCGAAGCCGCTCATTGGCATTACCGATCTCACCTCCGACTACAACCCCTGTCACCGCGGCATGCCCGACATCATCGAGCACGTGAAGCGCGGAGTGCTCGAGGCAGGTGGGCTACCCATGGTATTCCCCACCATGAGCCTGGGCGAGACTCTTCTGTCGCCTACGTCGATGCTCTTCCGCAACCTGCTGGCGATGGAGACCGAGGAGCTGGTGCGGGCGCAGCCAATGGACGCCGTGGTGCTCATCGGTGGGTGCGACAAGACCGTTCCAGCGCAGCTGATGGCGGCCGCCTCGAGTGATGTGCCGGCGATCGTTGAGGTCACCGGCCCGATGATTACCAACTCGTGGCAGGGCGAGCGGCTCGGGGCGTGCACCGACTGTCGGCGCATGTGGGCGGGCTATCGCGCCGGACGGCTCAACGATGCCGAGATCGAGTCGGTCGAGGGCTCGCTAGCCACTACGGCCGGCACGTGCATGGTGATGGGCACCGCCTCGACCATGGCCTGCATGGCCGAGGCTCTCGGCCTGATGCTGGCCGGCGGCGCAACGCCACCCTCGCCTACCGGCGGCCGGCTGCGCCATGCGACAGCGACCGGACGTCGGGCCGTGGCGCTCGCTCTCGAGCCGAGGCTGCCCCGTGAGATCCTCACCCGACCGGCCTTCCTGAACGCGCTGCGCGTGCTGGCCGCCGTTGGCGGGTCAACCAATGCTGTGGTGCACATCCTGGCCATCGCGAGGCGCGCCGGAGTGCAACTCGAGCTGTCCGACTTCGATACGGTCTCGTCGCAGGTGCCGCTGCTGCTCGACCTCAAACCCTCAGGCGTCGGCTACATGGAGGACTTCGACAGGGCAGGCGGGCTGCCTGTGCTGATGAAGGAGCTCGAGTCTGTCCTCGACCTCGACCACGTGGGTGTGTCGGGACGCAGTGTCGCCGAGGGGCTTGCGGAGGTGTCGAGGGCGCAGGCATGGCAGTCGACCAT
>WLOZ01000115.1 GCA_009699025.1 Actinomycetota bacterium | reverse complement strand
CCCACGACGATTCCGGGGGCCAGTGCAGAGTCAGGCTCGGCGGTGCCCGCGGCCAGCCGCACCCGATAGCCAGCGCGGAGCAGGGTCGAGATGGCCGCGTCGCGACCAAGGCCCCGCACGTCGGGCAGGCTCGGGGCCGCACCCACGAGGGCTGCCGGATCTGCCGGAGTGAATGACTCGACCGGGGTGCCCTGCGACAGGCCCGTGAGAGTTTCCTGCCAGATCGGCCCAGCGATGGACCGGCCGAACACCTTGTCGAAGGTCTGCCCGTAGGCCTCAATATTTCTGAGTGCGAACGTGGGGCCCCTCAGGTCGCCGACCCACACGGCGGCCGCGTACTGAGGGGTATACCCGGCAAACCAGGTCGCACCGGAATTGTTCGTGGTGCCGGTCTTGCCCGCGGCCGGACGACCGGGCAGTTCGAGGCCAGCCCCCGTGCCACCGGGACCCAAGACGCCCTGCAGCACCGAGGTGACCATGTCGGCAACCGCCGGCGACACCACCTGGCGACATGACGGTGTGGGACTGGGCACCGGGCTGCCGTCGAGGCGAGTGACCGACTCAATCACCACGGGACTGCAGGCGAGCCCGTGTGCGGCGAGCGTGGCGTACACGGTCGCCATCTGAAGGGGGGAGGTCTCAAAGGCGCCGAGGGTCAGCGCGGCGTCGCGGGAGCCCACGGCCTTTTTCCCGCTCCTCGGCAGGGAGGTCATGCCGAGTCGGCCGGCCATGTCGGCAACCGCGAGCACACCCGCACGCTCGATGACCTGCACGGAGTAGGTGTTCACCGACTGCGCGGTTGCCTCGAAAGCGTTCAGCAGCCCGTGGCCGGAGTCATCGTCGTTGTGGAACCCGCCGTCGGGGCTGTTCAGCTGGGCGGGCACGTAGCCGCTGGGTGTATCGAGGCGTGTGTAGGGCGAGAAGCCCTGTTCGAGCGCGGTGGCCAGAGTAATCGGCTTGAACGTCGAGCCCGGCTGGAAGCGAGGCACCACCGGCACAATGATTTCTGTCTGGCCCTTGGCCGACTCGCTTCCCCAGCGCTTGCTCGTGGCGATGGCCAGCACCTTCCCGGTGCCGGGCTCGACCACGGCGATCGCGGTGGTAACCCGGTTGCGTGGCGACAGGGCTCGATTGACCGCCTGCTGCGCGATGTCCATGGCTCGCGGTTGCATCGCCGTTCGGATGCTCAGCCCGCCCCGGAACAGCAGGTCGGCACGCGCCTCCTCGGTGGCGCCGAACACCGGGTTCTTGAGCATCGACTCGAGCACCAACTGGCAGTAGTAGGGCCAGCGAGAGACGCCGCAGCCGTTGGACGCCGAGGTGAGCTTGGTGCCCAGCCGCGTTCTCGACGCAGCAACGGCCTGGGCATGAGTGATACGCCCCGTATCCTCCATGCGCTTGAGGACCACATTGCGCCTCAGGGTCGACAGCCTCGGGTTGGAGATCGGGTCGTAGGTCGACGGCCCCTTCAGCATGCCCGCCAGCGTGGCCGCCTGGGGCAGGGTGATCTTGGCCAGCCGCACTCCGAAGTAGCGCTCGGCGGCCGCGGCCACACCGTAAGCCCCCCGACCGAAGTAGACGGTGTTCAGGTAGGCGGTGAGCACGCCGTCCTTGCCCAGCTTGCTCTCCGCCTCGACGGCGAGCCTGGCCTCGCGCAGCTTGCGACTCAGTGAGGTCGCCGTGATCTCCTCACGCTCGGCGTCGGTACGGGCCTCGGTCAGCAGCAGGTTCTTGACGTACTGCTGGGTGATGCTGCTTCCGCCCTGGCGTGACCCGCCGCCGAGGTTGTTGATCAGCGCCCTCGTGGTGCCTCGGACATCGAGGGGCCCGTGCTCGTAGTAGCGGTCGTCCTCGATCGAGATGACAGCGTTGACCATGTTTGCGGGGATCTTGTCGAGCGGCACGGGGATGCGGTTCTCGGCAAAATACCGGGCGATGATGCTGCCATCGGCGGCATAGATCACCGAGCGCTGGGGAAGCGGCGCGTCCAGGGGAAGATCGGTGGGCAGGGAACGCCACCACGTGACGGCCTCGCGGGCCCCGATTCCGACACCGCCCACGGCAGGCACGCCCAGCATCGACACGATCGGGGCCACCAGCAGCGAGCCTGCCACGAGCCCCACGAGGGCAAGCAGCCGCCGACGCCGACGAGGAACCGAGCGCGCTGCGCCCGGAAACCAGTCGTCGAGGGCTGCCATGTACCTAGTCTCCCTTCCTTGCTGCCGCGATCCCGACTTCGCCACGACCTTGACTGTGTCGGGCACTCTCGGTGTGGCCGAGTCGTCTTCTAGAGAAGGGACGAAAGACCGGGCCGTTCCGTGCCGCGCTGCACAGAGTCGTAGCCCGGGTGGGCCAGACTGGGAGATAGGGGTCCGCGATGCGGTTCCCGAGGTTCCCCGATGAGGCGGAAGGAGGCGACGACCGGTGACGACATCACGCGGGCCACGATCAGGCCCGACCTTGATCGTGGTGGCTGTGTTGGCGCTGAGCATCCCCCTAGCTCTGGCGGTCGTGCTTCAGGCGGCCGGCATCCCGATACTGCCGGGGGGCCCGTCACGTACCTCTGAGGTCGCGGCCGCGGCCGCGAAGGCACCCCTCGTCGTGCTGGGTGACTCGCCCGCGACCACGACCCTCGCGGCCCTACTGTCCAGCAGCCCGGCGCCCGGCTGGCTTCCCGTGAGCCCGGCCGACTGGGCTGTCGGAACGCCCTACGACTACGCCTGCGACCTCGGGGCCAGCACGGGTCCGCGAGCCGTGGTGTCGGTGCAGCGGACGTTCACGACAGGCCCGCGTACAGCCACGGTGTCGCTGTACGCCTACGGCGCAGGCGCCGGGGCCAGCGCGTACGCCGAGTTCGCTCGCAGACTCGAGCAGTGCCCCAACCGCGAGTCGACCATCACCATCGCACCGTCGGCCGTCAACGGCGCTGCAGCACTCACCGGCCGGGTACGACTCGAAGGCTTTCCCACTGCCGTGTCGAGTGTGGCCTGGCGCGAGGGCGATGTCATCCTCGAGGTGCATTCGGCCACGCTGGGTGCCTCCGCCTTGCTCGTGTTGGCCAGCACTATCGACTCGACCGCCACGGCAGCACTCCAGCCGGTGTGCCCGGCACTCGGCTCAGCGGTCGACGAGGGCGCCCGCTCGCCCTACGTGTCGCGCGATGGGTACACGGGCCTCGTGGTGGGGCGTGATGTGTCGGTGCCCCCGATCCCTGAACCCGCCGCCCCTCAGGGAGTCACACGCCGCGATTCCACCGTCGCGCTCGAGCCTCCACCCGCAATCTCGCTGCCAACGTCGACGCCCACCGAGCCACTGTGGCCTCCCCTCCCCACAGCGCCTCCGACGCCGGTGTTGCCCAGCCCCGTGAGCGCACAGCCCACAGCGGCCGTGGCCGCGGTGCCCCAGCGCGACGACGTGGGGCCCGGCTGCGGCTGGGCCTTCACCCAGCAGCTTGCACCCGCCTTCAACGAGGAAATCGCGCAGCAGCAGGCGTCGGCACAGATCGCCACCGTCACCGCCGACCTGCTCGCGGCGCAGAAGCGCTGGGCCGTCGACGTGGTGGCCTACTGGACGGCCGCGAGCGCCTACGACCGAGCGATTGGACCCTTCCGCATCTACGCGGCCCAGGTTGAGAAGGCGCGCACCAGCTGGGCTGAGCTCCAGCTCGCGCGCGACCAGTACGCCACCGCACTGGCCCTGTGGCAGCAGCTCGTCGCCAGCCGCACCACCTTCGTGGGCGCCCAGCTCGCTGCTTCCCGCGACTACGAAGCGGCACTGCTCTTGTGTGCGCAGGCCACGACTTCGACCAGCACGCCCCCAGCCAGCACGTCCTCGGCCAGCACGTCGCAGCCCACCTCGAGCCCCGGCCCGACGACCACCCCCTCCCCCACGACGACCCCCGACCCCACGACGACCCCCGTCCCCTTACCCAGCCCGTCCCTCACGTTCAGCAACCCCTGCCCGCCGGTGCGCCCCCAGATCCTCGACCAGCCCATCCCCACTCTGGCCCCGCCACCCCTCGCGCCACCCGATCCACGTCCCACGGCTACAGGAACCCCCACCCGCGGCCGATAGGAACACTGAGAGGGTGATGACATGGGCGTGACGAGGGATGCTCGGCGATCAGCGGCAGCGCTGATGCTGACGGTCGCGCTGGCGGCTACCCTCACGACCGGTACTGCGGTCGCAGAGACGGTGTCTCCAGCAACCCAAGGGCCCCCCTCGGAATCACCAGCGTCTACACCTGTGACGATCGGCTACACCTACCGCTCGGCTCACGGCGGCCTCGCGGTCGGCACTCTGGCCGCAGGCAGTCACGACGAGGCGACCGCGCTGCTGCTATCGCTCGACCGCTCCCCCGGAGTCACGGCGGCCAACGTCACCGAGCCCATGCACCTACTCGACTCTGCCTCCAGCCTCACCACGGCCGTCGACCCCCTCCTCGCGCGTCAGTGGGGCCTTCAGTCGCTGGCCTACGTCGACGATTGGCGCTTCACCCGCGGAGCCAGAGTTGTGGTGGCCGTGGTCGACGACGGAGTCGACATCACTCATCCCGACCTGCGGGGCGCGCTCCTCACGGGGCGCAATATGGCCGAGCCCAACCAACCGGTCGACGCCGGCGCCCACGGCACCCATGTGGCCGGCATTATTGGCGCGCGGGTGGGCAATGGCATCGGCGGCTCGGGGCTGAGCCCGAGCGTCACGATCCTTCCAGTCGACGTCTTCGACGGCAGCGGAGCCAACGACGCCACCGTGGCGGCCGGAATCATCTGGGCCGCGCAGCAGCCCGGCGTCTCGATTATCAATCTGTCGCTCGGTGGCGACATCTCAACTCCGGTGCTGCGCACCTCCGTTGCCTTCGCTGTGGAGCGTGGGGTACTGGTGGTTGCGGCGGCGGGCAACGAAGGGGACCTCGCCCCCCGACCCTACGGCGACGGCGTGCACGACAACGTGCCCCGACCCAGCTACCCTGCCAGCTATCCGAACGTCCTCGGTGTTGGTGCCATCGGGCAACGCACCACCCTTGCCTCGTTCTCAAGCATCGGCAGCCAGGTCGACGTCGTAGCCCCGGGGGTGAGAATCCTGTCGACGTCGTGCCGGCTCGACGCCGTCGGCTGGCGCGACGACGTGTGCCCCAGCAACTCCTCGAGCCAGCAGCCGACCCACACGTACGAGTACCTCAGTGGAACGTCCATGGCCGCGCCCTTCGTGGCGGCCACCGCAGCCCTGCTCAAGTCACGATTCCCTCGCTGGTCGGCCAGCCGAATCACCAGTGAGTTGGAGCGCACCGCGCGCGACCTCGGCGCCGCCGGACGAGACCCTCTCTACGGATACGGGCTCGTACAGCCGCTCACGGTCATGCGCGGTGTGCCAGGGAGCGCCCGATGGGTCAGCGGCCGCGGCGATTCAGCGGCCAACACGATCACCCCTCGCTGGGGCCGAGCGACCTCCACCGGCGCTTACGGCATTCGTGCGTGGCGCGTGGCTTACAGTCTCGATGGCGGCGTGTCCTGGTCAGCCGACCGGTCACTCCCCTTCGCCGACAACACCTGTGTCGTCAGTGCCTGCTCGACCACGTTCTCCGGGGTCGAGCCTGGAACTCTGGTGACTGTTCGTGTCACCGCCGTGGCGAAGGTCACGGTCGCTGCCGGGCTGCCGGCTACCACCACCTTCTGGCACGGGCCCGACGCAGGCGGTACCGTCGCCACCGCAATTCCTCTCGAGCTCGACGGCACTGAATCGGGCGCCATCCGCTCATCATCCGACGCCGACTGGTTCCGGTTCGGAACCTCAGCAAGTCCGGTGACGGCACCGTTCGAGGTGTACCTCACCGGAACCTCCGAGGGCCAAACTGTCAGCGTGTACGCCCTCGACGGCGAGTTCATCCGTCCTGAGGCCCTGGCCACGGGACCGGCCGACCAGCACCTCCCCGCCACCGACCCGAGCCTCATCAGCGGCTCGCCCACCGGCTTCATCATCGCGATCTCGGGGACCCCCGCACCCGCGGATCCCTATACGGTGACGGTCACCGCCTCCAGGTGAGCAGGCTCACGACACTCCTGCCCGGAGTGGCCATGGTGCGAGGCTACCGACGCACCTGGTGGCGCGGCGACATCATCGCGGGCCTGACGGTCACCGCCTACCTGGTGCCCCAGGTCATGGCCTACGCGCAAATCGCCGGCCTGCCGCCGGTGACCGGCCTCTGGGCTGTGTTGATCACCCTCCCGCTGTATGCCCTGCTTGGCTCCTCCCGCCAGTTGTCGGTGGGCCCCGAGTCGACAACCGCTTTGCTCGCAGCGTCGGTGATCGCTCCACTGGCGCTGGGCGACCCGTCACGGTACGCGGCTCTGGCCGCCGCACTGGCGTTGATCGTCGGCGTGCTCTGCCTCGGAGCCTGGGCGTTGCGCCTCGGGTTTCT
>WLOZ01000114.1 GCA_009699025.1 Actinomycetota bacterium | reverse complement strand
CGAGTCAAACCACCCGCAGCGACGCGGCCTTCCGGTGGTGACACCGCGCTCGTGCCCGATGGCGCGCAGCTTCTCGCCGTCGTCGTCGAGCAACTCTGTGGGGAAGGGCCCCGAACCCACCCGAGTCGTATACGCCTTGAGGATTCCCACTACGCGGCTGATCTTGGTGGGACCGATGCCCGAGCCCGTCGCGGCTCCGCCTGCGGTGGGGCTGCTCGACGTCACAAACGGGTAGGTGCCGTGGTCGACATCGAGCAGGGTGCCCTGTCCGCCCTCAAGCAGCACCACTTTGCCCTCGCTGAGCGCGCGGTCGAGCACCAGCGAGGTGTCGGCGACATACGGCCGAAGTTGCTCGGCGTAGCCGAGCAGGAACTCGCTGACCTCGCCCACGCTGATGGCCCGCTGGTTGAACACCTTGACCAAGATCTGGTTGCGGGTATGTAGCGCGCCCTCGACCTTCTGCACCAAGATTTTGTCGTCGAAGAGGTCCTGCACACGGATGCCGATGCGAGCCACCTTGTCGGCGTAGGCAGGCCCGATTCCTCGACCCGTGGTGCCGATCTTCGCGTTGCCGAGGAACCGCTCGGTAACCCTGTCGAGCGTGACGTGGTAAGGCGTGATGAGGTGCGCGTTGGCGCTGATGAGAAGCCGCGAGGTGTCGACGTCCTTGGCCTCAAGCTCGGCGATCTCATGCATCAGCACCTGGGGGTCGATGACCACGCCATTGCCGATCACCGGAACGACCGTCGGCGTCAGAATTCCGCTGGGCAGAAGGTGCAGGGCAAACTTGCGCTCTCCAATGACCACGGTGTGGCCAGCGTTGTTGCCACCCTGATAGCGCACCACGTAGTCGACGCGCGCGCCGAGGAGGTCGGTGGCCTTGCCCTTGCCCTCGTCGCCCCACTGGGCACCCACGAGCACGATCGCCGGCATGTTCGTCTCCTCAGCACAGAATGCGGGGAGACGAATGCGCTGTCAGCGCGGGACTTCGGACTCCCCGCGCAGCCTACCCTGACAACAGGCGCGTCGCGGCTGCACGGCCAAGCGAAGTACCCGAGAGCCAGGCGGCCTCCACTCGCGGTCCACCGTGCCACGAGTCACCGGCAAGGCCAATGCCCAGACGCTCGTTGAGCAAATGCGGCTCGTCGCGACCCGCGAGAGGTCGCGCGAGGCTCCAGCGCTGAACGTGGGTGTGCAGCGGCTCGGCGCTGATGCCCAGCACCCGATGGGTCGCCTCGACCATCGCGGGTCCGGCCGCCGCGGGATCAGCTAGGTGCTGCGCGGCGAAATGCGAGGCCGCGTGGGCGACGAGCACCGGGGCGTCGTCGCCGCGGCGCGAGCCATCGTCGGCCACGAAGCCCAGAACATCGGAGTCGTTCACGAAGATGCCGGTGATGTGGGGCCAGTGGCGCTTGTCGTACACGGCGGTGAGCGCGAGCACGGGCTCCCACTGCGAGTCGGAGAGCACCGCGGTGATCGGGTCGGTGGCGTCACCGCTGAGGAGCCGCAGCATCTGGGGGTCGGGGCCGCACAGCAGCACGAGGTCGTACGGCTCGCCGTCTGCCCAGGGTTGCCCGTCGCGCCACGACACCTCTGCCACCTCACGGGGGTGGTGCACCGTGTCGGAGTCGAGCGAGGAGGCCATGTGCTCGACGAGCGCGCGCAGGCCAGCCGGCGCAGACCATCTCATCTGGCCGCTCGACAAGCCAGTGAGGCCATCGGGGCCTGCCACTCCGAGACTGTCAGTCCACGGTCTCGCAAGTCCGAGGGTTTCCCAGTGGGCGACTGGCGAAGCAAAAGCGGGATCACGGACCGTAAAGTACGACGCGCCGACATCGACGGGACGACCGTCCCACCTGGAGCCTGGGTCGCGCAGTGTGCGCACCGCCATGCGACCGCCGAGGCGCTTGCCGCGATCGACGATGGTGCAGGAGACGCCAGCCTCGGCGAGCGACTTCGCCGCCGCAATTCCGCTGATGCCACCGCCCACAATCAGGACGCTGGGAACCGCCACCCGCTATCCCTCAAGCGCCGCGGCGGCGGTGGCCGACGACTCGCGCAGGAAGACGGCGCAGCGGGTTGCCTCATCGTTTTCACCGATGGACTCCGCCGCGCGGCGAAGGGCATTGAGGCAGCGCAGGAACCCGCGGTTGGGCTCATGCTCCCACGGCACCGGACCGAAGCCCTTCCAGCCATTGCGGCGCAGGGCGTCGAGACCCCGGTGATAGCCCACCCTCGCGAACGCGTACGACTCGACAACAGCACCCTCGCCCCACGCCTCGTCGGCGAGGGTCGCCCAGCCCAGACTGGAGGTGGGTGCGGCCTTCACGACGTCGCGGGCGTCGGTGCCTGCCTCGAGCGCCTCGAATCCGGGGTCCTGCGGTAGCAGGGTGGGCGGCGGGCCGCCTAGCAGGTTCGTGTCGATTGTCATGTCAGACCATCCTGGTGCCTGCGGAGCGCAGGTCGTTGCAGGCCTCGACGACTCGGGCGGCCATGCCCGCCTCGGCCAACTTGCCGTAGGTGCGGGGGTCGTAGATCTTCTTGTTGCCAACCTCGCCATCGACCTTCAGCACGCCGCTGTAGTTGGTAAACATGTGGTCGACGATCGGGCGGGTAAAGGCGTACTGGGTGTCGGTGTCGACGTTCATCTTCACGACGCCGTAGTCGAGCGCCTCGCGGATCTCGCTGAGCAGCGAGCCGGAGCCGCCGTGAAAGACTAGGTCGAAGGGCTTGTCCGTGCCGTACGCGGCCCCGACTGCCTTCTGGATGTCGTCGAGAATCGAGGGCGTGAGCTTGACGTTGCCGGGCTTGTACACGCCGTGCACGTTGCCGAAAGTGGCGGCCACCATGTAGCGGCCGCGTTCGCCGAGGCCGAGCTTGGCCGCGGTGGCAAGGCCGTCGTCGGGAGTGGAGTAGAGCTTGGCGTCGTGCGTAGCCTCGACGCCGTCTTCCTCGCCACCGACCACGCCGATCTCAAGCTCCATGATGATGTGGGCGCGCTGGCACTTATCGAGCAGCTCCTCAGCGAGGTCGAGGTTCTCCTCGAGCGGCACCGCCGAGCCGTCCCACATGTGCGACTGGAAGAGCGGCAGCTCACCGCGCGCGACCCGCTCGAGGGAGATGTCGAGGAGGGGGCGCATGTAGCCGTCGAGCTTGTCGGCCGGGCAGTGGTCGGTGTGCAGGGCAATGTTGACGTGGTACGACTTGGCGATCTCGGTGGCGAACACGGCCAGCGCCTGCGCGCCAGCGACCATACTCTTTACCCCCTGCCCCGACGCGAACTCGGCGCCTCCCCATGACACCTGAATGATGCCGTCGCTCTCAGCCTCAGCGAAGCCGCGCAGCGCAGCGACGATCGTCTGCGACGACGTGCAGTTGATGGCCGGGTAGGCAAAGGCACCAGCCTTGGCGCGGTCGAGCATCGCGTTGTAGACGTCGGGGGTGGCGATGGGCATGGCGCAACTCCTTGAACCAAGTGAGCGGAAGCGCCATCATCTCAGACTCGGGGGCCGCATTCACACCCGGCTTGAGCTGCCGTCAGGAATCGGACCGAGGTTGCAGCCACCGCACCTCAGGCTCGACGAGCCCGGGAGTGTCAGGTGATGGCGCATGCTGGCGGATCCAGGTGTGCATAGCGATGGCCGCTGCTGCCCCGATATTGATCGAGCGGGTGGAGCCGAACTGCGAGATGTGGTGAATTGACTCGCAACGCGCCCTCGCCTCGTCAGACAGCCCGGGGCCCTCCTGGCCGAAGAGCAGCACGCAGCGCACCGGAAGCATGGCCGACTCGATCGGAGTCGAGCCGGGCACGTTATCGATGCCGATGATCGCGATGCCTTCCTCGTCCGCCCAGCGAAGGAGCGCGTCGACGTCGGAATGGTGACGGATGTGCTGATAGCGATCGGTGACCATCGCCCCGCGGCGGTTCCAGCGGCGGCGGCCCACGATGTGCACCTCGCGGGCGAGGAAGGCATTCGCCGTGCGCACGATGGAGCCGATGTTCATGTCGTGCTCGATGTTTTCAACCGCCACGTGGAAGTCGTGCCGTCGCAGGTCGAGGTCGGCGACGATCGCCTCCATCGACCAGTAGCGGTAGCGGTCATCGACGTTGCGCGAGTCGCCGTCGGCGAGCAGCAACGGGTCGAAGTGCTCGTCGTCGGGCCACGGCTGGGGGTGCGGGCCGACGCCCACCATGCGCTCTAACGAGGGGTTCACGTGTCGAACTCTAGATCGCACTTAGTGTGGGGTGGTGCCAGTGATCGCCCTCACACTCCAGCCGCAGCTGGAGACCCTGCCCGCCTGGGGCGTATACCTCGTGGTGTGGGGCTTCATCTTCGTCGAGTCAGCCCTGCTGGTCGGCTTCCTGCTACCGGGCGACTCGCTTATCTTCGCCGCGGGACTCATCGCCGGCACACCAGGCAGCTCGGTGAACATCATCATTCTGCTGATCGGGAGCTTCCTCGCGGCGTTCGTGGGCGACCAGCTCGGCTACGTGCTGGGCCGCAAGTTGGGGCGCCCCTGGGTTGAGTCCCGCAAACGGCCGATGTGGAGCCGCGGGCTCACCCGGGCCGAGGAGTTTTACGAGCGCCTCGGCGCACTCTCGGTGATCGTCGCGCGGTTCATCCCGTGGGCCCGCACCTTTGTGCCGTTTGCCGCCGGGGTTGCCAAGATGAACTACTACAGCTTCCTGATCACCAACGCCATCGGTGCCCTCATCTGGGCCGTGGGCATCACGGCGATGGGCTACTTCGCGGCCGCCAACCCGGTGGTGCGCGCAATCTCGTTCAGCATCGCCGGCTTCTTCATCATCATGTCGTTGGTATACATGGCCTACATCGGAGTGCGGGCATTGATCCGACGCCAGCGCAATGACTCGGACGGTGCTCCCGACCCGACTCCGTCTAGCCTCGACTCATGACCCCCCTCGCGCTCGTGGCGCTCCTTGACTGGCTCAAGCCCGAGAACATCCTGAACTGGATGGGCCCGTGGGCACTCGCGGGCGTCGCCTTCATCATCTTCGCCGAGTGCGGACTGCTGCTGGGCTTCTTTCTGCCCGGCGACAGCCTGCTCTTCCTCGTCGGCCTATTCGTCGGAACCGGCGCCATCGCGCAGCCGCTGTGGCTGGTCTGCGTGGTTCTGGCCGTGATGGCCTTTGTCGGCAACATCGTGGGCTACTGGATTGGCGCTGCCGCGGGACCGAAGCTGTTCAACAAGCCCGACTCGCGACTGTTCAAGCAGCAGTATGTCGACCGCACCCACGCGTTCTTCGAGCGCTACGGAGCCCCCGCGATCATCCTCGGCCGGTTCGTGCCGATCGTGCGCACGTTCATCACGGCGATCGCCGGCGTCGGACGTATGAACTTCCGCAAGTTCGTCGTGTACTCACTCGTGGGCGCGGTGCTGTGGGCAGGCGGGGTGACGGTGCTGGGCTACGTACTCGGCGGGAACGAGTGGGTCAAGGGCCACGTCGATCTCGTGCTCGTACTGGTGGTGCTCGTCAGCATTCTCCCGCTGATTGTCGAGTACCTGCGGCACCGCAATAACGCCTCACTCAACGACAACTCCGACCCCGCCTAACCGGCCGCCTCAGCGGGAAGTGCTCAGGCTAGGCCAAGGTCTTCCAGCGAGTAGGCCGCGAGGTACGTGAAGCCAGCCTCCACGACCTTCGGACCGGCGCCACGGTCGACAATCACCACCACCGCCACTGTCTCGGCGCCGTCGTTGGTCAGTGCCTCGACTGCTGTGAGCACCGAGCCGCCCGTGGTGGAGGTGTCCTCGACGGCAAGCACGCGACGGCCCGCCACGTTGGGCCCCTCGATCCGTCGCTGCAAACCGTGGTCCTTCTCGCTCTTGCGCACCACGAAGGAGTCGAGTCGACGGCCCTGTGCGTGCGCCACGTGCATCATCGCGGTGGCGACCGGGTCGGCGCCTAGCGTGAGTCCACCGACAGCGTCGTAGTCGAGGTGCGCCGTGGTCTCGAGCATGACCTGCCCGACGAGCGGCGCGGCCTCGCCGTCGAGGGTCACTCGCCGAAGGTCGACGTAGTAGTCGGCCTCACGGCCACTCGACAGGATCACTGTGCCGTACACGACAGCCTTGGCGAGGATCTGCTCGCGGAGGGCGAACCAAGCGGGGCTGTGGTCGGCAGAGTCAGTCATGCGGGGAGCCTAGCCGTGCCGACGGCCGGTGCGGGAGGCTGGCCCCATGAGCGAGACGATCGCGGTGCTATGCCCAGCCGGGCCGGGCGACGTGCTTCCCGAGTGGGTAACTAACTTCCGTGGCGTGGTGCTGCCCCCCACCGACCCTGACTCTGCGGCCTCATGGGTCGCACAGGCCGCGCTGTCGCTGCACGCCGCGATCGAGTCGCTCGCGCCTGCCCTGTCTGTAACTCTGGTGGCGGTTGGCACCGCCACGACGCTCG